>JAGKSX010000067.1 GCA_018993155.1 Hydrogenophaga sp. | reverse complement strand
GCGAAGCGCGGCGGGGGTGTTTACTCATTCTCCAGGATCAGGTGGCCCACCGCCGTGTTCGACGCGGGCACGTGGTAGAAGCGTTGCACGGCCTTCGGGCGGGGACCGCCGGCCGCATCGGCCATCGCGCCGCGCGCGATCAGCCACATCACGAGTTCGATGCCTTCGCTGCCCGCATCGCGCACGTAGTCGATGTGCGGGATGTCGGCGGCGGCCTCGGGGTCGTTGATCAGCTTGTCGAGGAAGGCGTTGTCGAAGTCCTTGTTGATCAGGCCCGCGCGCGGTCCCTGCAGCTGGTGGCTCATGCCCCCCGTGCCCCAGATGTGCACGTTGATGTCCTCGTCGTAGCTGGCCACCGCCTTGGCGATGGCCTTGCCCAGGTTGTAGCAGCGCCGGCCGCTGGGCACCGGGTACTGCACCACGTTGACCGCGAACGGGATCACCGGGCAGGGCCAGGCGCCCTTGACCGGGTCCTGCGGGCCGCACATCAGCGAGAGCGGCACGGTCAGGCCGTGGTCCACGTCCATCTTGTTGACGATGGTGAGGTCGAAGTCCTGCTGGATCACCGACTGCGCGATGTGCGAGGCCAGGTCCGGGTGGCCGATCACCTTGGGCACGGGGCGTGGGCCCCAGCCCTCGTCGGCCGGCTGGTACTCGGCGGCGGTGCCGATCGCGAAGGTGGGGATGAAGTCCAGGCTGAACGCGGTCGCGTGGTCGTTGTAGACCAGGAAGACCACGTCGGGCTTGTTGTCCTTCATCCACTGCTTGCCGAACTCGTAGCCCTGGAAGACGGGCTGCCAGTACGGCTCCTGCGTCTTGCCGAGGTCGAGCGCGGCGCCGATGGCCGGGACGTGCGAGGTGTAGACGGATGCGGTGATGCGGGCCATGTCAGCTCTTTCCTTTGCCTTGGGGTTGGCGGTGCGCCTGCGCATCGCCGTCTTCGCCGACCACGCGATTGCCTTCGGCCGAACGGCCGCCGGCGACCATCATGTTGCGGTACTCCTCTTCGGTCATGCCGGTCATGGAGCCCGCCATCTGCTGGAAGCTCTTGCCGTCGGTGGCACCGATCTTGGCCAGGAAGTAGATGTTGCCGCCCAGGCGGATGCACCAGTTCAGGTCGCGCGCGAGCACGGCCTGCTTCTGCTCTTCCGTCATGGCCCACTCGTCGAGGTAGGCGCGCTCGTCCTTCTTGAAACGCTCGCGGTTCTCGGCCTTCATGAGGCTCATGCAGAACTGGTTGAGCCAGTAGCCTTTGCGGCTCTGCTCGGCGTCGAAGATGGTCGTGCCGGGCACGTCCAGATAGGGTTTGTCCAGGGCCATGGTCAGACCTCTTCCGGCCAGTAAAGGCGCATGGGGTTGGTGACAAGCAATTTTTGCTGCAGCTCGGCCGTGGGCGCGATCTGCGGAATGAAGTCGACCAGCAGGCCGTCGTCGGGCATGTGGTCCTTGAGGTTGGGGTGCGGCCAGTCGGTGCCCCACAACACGCGGTCGGGGAACTCCTCGACCACCTTGCGCGCGAACGGCACCACGTCCTGGTAGGCCGCCTGTTCGCCGTTCAGCGCCTTGGGGCCGGTCACGCTCAGGCGCTCGGGGCAGCTCACCTTGCTCCACACATTGGGGTGCTGGCGCATGAACTTGAGGAACAGCTCGAACTCGGGGCCGTCCACGGGCTTGCTCACATCGGGGCGGCCCATGTGGTCCACCACCACGGTGGTGGGCAGCGCAGTGAAGAAGTCCCACAGCTCGGGCAGGTCCACCGCCTCGAAGTAGATGACCACGTGCCAGCCCAGCTTCTGGATGCGCGCGGCAATCTCCATCAGCTCGTCCTTGGGCGTGAAGTCCACCAGGCGCTTGACGAAGTTGAAGCGCACGCCGCGCACGCCGGCGGCGTGCAGCTGCTGCAGTTCCTCGTCGGTCACGCTGCGCTTGACGGTGGCCACGCCGCGCGCCTTGCCGCCGCTGGAGACGCAGGCGTCCACCATGGCGCGGTTGTCGGCACCGTGGCAGGTGGCCTGCACCACCACGTTGCGCGAAAAGCCGAGGTGGTCGCGCAGCGCGTACAGCTGCGCCTTGCTGGCATCGCAGGGCGTGTACTTGCGCTCGGGCGCGTAGGGGAACTCGGCGCCCGGGCCGAACACGTGGCAGTGCGCGTCCACGGCGCCGGCGGGCAGCTGGAAGCGCGGCTTGCTCGGGCCGGTGTACCAGTCGAGCCAGCCTGCGGTCTTGGTGAAGTCACCGGAAGTCGGTTTTGTCATTTGCAAATCCCTCTGCATGAAATGAGCCTGTCAAGAAACACCGCGGAACCGGCTTTGCCGGGCCGCTGGTGTTGCCCCCTTGAGGGGGTCGCGCGAAGCGCGGCAGGGGTGATTCCCTGTTCAGTCGATGTACTTCAAGCCGGCGGCGGCCAGGGGCTCGCGCATCTTGTACATGTCCAGCCCCAGCACGCCGCTGGCCAGCTTGGCGCGCTTCTCGCCCTCGAAGCTCTCGCGCTTGCGCGCGGCGTCCAGCGTGGCGGCGGCGCGCGCGGCGGGCACGCAGACCACGCCGTCGTCGTCGGCCACGATCACGTCGCCCGGCGTCACCAGCATGCCGGCGCAGACGATGGGGATGTTCACCGAGCCCAGCGTGGCCTTGATGGTGCCCTTGCTGCTGATGGCCTTGCTCCACACGGGGAAGTTCATTTCCTGCAACGTCTTCACGTCGCGCACACCGGCGTCGATGATGAGCGCGCGGGCACCGCGCGCCTGGAACGAGGTGGCGAGCAGGTCGCCGAAATAGCCGTCGGTGCATTCGGCGGTGACGGCCGCCACCACGATGTCGCCGGGCTGGATCTGCTCGGCGGCCACGTGCATCATCCAGTTGTCACCGGGCTGCAGCAGCACGGTGACGGCGGTGCCGCTGACCTGCTGGCCCGAATAGATCGGGCGCATGTAGGGCTTGAGCAGGCCCACGCGGCCCATGGCCTCGTGGACGGTGGCCGAGCCCAGCGCGGCCAGGCCATCGGCGGCCGCGCGGTCGGCGCGGGTGATGTTGCGATACACAACGCCCAGTTCGTACATTTCTTTCTCCTCAGTCACAAGCGCACGCACGCGTGCAAGGGTCTCAACCAGAGGCACCGCGGAACCGGCTTTGCCGGGCCGCTGGTGCCGCCCCCTTTCAGGGGGTCGCGCGAAGCGCGGCGGGGGTGGGCCTTTTCAAAGGCCCTTCGCCTTCAGGCGCGCGTCGAGGCGCGGGAACACGCGGCGCACGTTGCCTTCGTAGATCTGGTGCTTGTCGTCCGCACTCAGGATCTTCGACGCCTCGATGTAGCGCTTGGTGTCGTCGTAGTAATTGCCGGTCGTCGGGTCGATGCCGCGCACCGCGCCGATCATCTCGCTGGCGAACAGCACGTTCTTCACCGGGATCACGGTGTTGAGCAGGTCGATGCCGGGCTGGTGGTACACGCAGGTGTCGAAGAACACGTTGTTCATCACGTGCGTGTCCAGCAGCGGCTTCTTCATCTCCTGCGCCAGGCCGCGGAAACGGCCCCAGTGGTAGGGCACCGCGCCGCCGCCGTGGGGGATGAGGAACTTCAGCGTCGGGAAGTCCTTGAACAGGTCACCCTGGATGAGCTGCATGAAGGCGGTGGTGTCGGCGTTGAGGTAGTGCGCGCCGGTGGTATGGAAGCAGGCGTTGCAGCTGGTGCTCACGTGGATCATGGCCGGCAGGTCGTACTCCGCCATCTTCTCGTAGATGGGGTACCAGTGCCTGTCGGTCAGCGGCGGGCTCGTCCAGTGGCCGCCCGAGGGATCGGGGTTGAGGTTGATGCCGACCGCGCCGTATTCCTTGACGCACTTCTCCAGCTCCGGGATGCAGGTCTTCGGATCGACACCGGGCGACTGGGGCAGCATGGCCACGGGCACGAAGTTGTCCGGAAACAGCGTGGACACGCGGTAGCAGAGTTCGTTGCAGATGGCGGCCCAGGTACTGGAGACGTTGAAGTCGCCGATGTGGTGCGCCATGAAGCTCGCGCGCGGCGAGAACAGCGTGATGTCGCTGCCGCGCTCCTTCATCAGCTTGAGCTGGTTGGTCTCGATGGACTCGCGCAGCTCGTCGTCGCTGATCTTCAGGTCGGCGACCTTGGGCATGAGCGCCGGGTCCTGGATGCCCGCGATCTGCTGGTTGCGCCAGGCCTCCAGCGCCTTGGGGGCGGTGGTGTAGTGGCCGTGGCAGTCGATGATGAGACTCATGTAGGGGCTCCTCTTTGGGGGTCGGTGGATTCAGGCGGGTTCCATGCCCTGGCGGCGCTTGGCCGCCTCGGCATCGGGGGATGTCATGAATTCGAGCAGGGCGCGCACGCGGGCGGCATGCAGTCCGTCGACGGGCAGGCCGGCGGAGAAGATGGTGGTGATCTCGACCTCGGGCGGCATGCCGCCCACCAGGGTGATGCCGTCGACGTGGATCAGCTCGCTGAGCTGCTGGAAGCCGAGCTCGACCTCGCCGCGCGCCACCAGCGTGCCCACCGGCACACCGGGCGGCGCCTGCACGGTGCGCGCGCGCACCTCGTCGGCCACGCCCCAGCGCTCGAACAGCGCGGCCAGCGCCACGCCGCTGGGGCCGGTGGAGTAACTGATGCTGCGCGCGGCCAGCACGGCGCGCTTGAGCGCGGCTTCGGAGCCGATGTCGGGCACCGGCGCGCCCGCGCGCACCGCGACGGCCACGCTGGAGCGCACCAGGTCCACGCGGCTGCCGGCCTGCAGGTGGCCGGCGGCGATCAGCTTGTCGATCGCGTCGGAGGCGAGGATCACCACGTCGAAGCGCTCGCCGGCGGCGACCCGCTTGGCGGCGTCCACGCCGCCCACCGCCTCGATCGCCACGGCACAGCCCGTGCGCTGCTCGAACGCCGCGCCCAGTTCGGCCAGCACCTGGCGGGTGGCCATGGACGAAATGCCTCGGATGCTCGGTGGGGTCTCGGTGGTCATGGGCAGGGACTCGGGTTGAAGGGCGCATTGTGACCCCCAGCACCCCTCAAGAAAAGTCACAGTCGTGGCTATCAGCTAGAACAAAATCACATAACTATGATGGGGGCTGCAACCCGACCTTTTCCATGGACCTGAAACAACTCGAATACTTCGTGCGCGTGGCCGAACTCGGCAGCTTCACGCGCGCCGCCATGGCGCTGAACGTGGCACAGCCCGCGCTCTCGCGCCAGGTGCGCCTGCTGGAGGTGGAGCTGCGGCAGAACCTGCTGGTGCGCAACGGGCGGGGCGCCACGCCCACCGAGGCCGGCAAGCTCCTGCTGGCGCATGGGCGCGGCATCCTGCACCAGGTGGAGCGCGCGCGCGAAGAGCTGGGCCGGGTGCGCGGCGCACTGGCCGGGCGCGTGGCCATCGGCCTGCCACCCAGCCTGGCGCGCGTGCTCACGGTGCCGCTCACGCGCGCCTTCCGCCAGCAGCTGCCACAGGCCAGCCTGTCGATCAGCGAAGGCCTGTCCATGTCGATGCAGGAATGGCTGGTGACCGGGCGGCTGGACATCGCCGTGCTCTACAACGCCCAGCCCTCGCCCGAACTCGACATCCACCCGCTGCAGGACGAGGAGCTGGTGCTGGTGCAGCCTCGCCCGCCGGGCCTGCCGGAAGACCCGCCGCCCCTGGCGGTCCCGCTGCGCGAGGTGGCTGAATTGCCGCTGGTGATCCCGAGCCGGCCCAACGCGATCCGCATGCACGTGGAGACCGAAATGGCCAACATCGGCTGCCGGCCCCACATCGCGCTGGAAATCGACGGCGTCTCGGCCATCCTCGACCTGGTGGCCGACGGCGTGGGCGCCGCCCTGCTCTCGCGCAACGCGGTGCTCAGCTCGATCCGGCCCTCGGCCTACCGCATGCGCCCGGTGAGCGACCCGCCCTTGCGCACCCGCCTGTGCCTGGCCGTGAGCTCGCAGCGGCCCGCCACGCTCACGCAGCAGACCACACTGGAATTGATCCGGAAATTAGTGGAGGCTTAGCCCAGCCAACCCGGGCTGTGGCGCATCAGCCAGAGGATGGCGCTGAGGGTGAAGAATGACGCGACGGTGGTCGCCAGCAACGCGGCGGCAGCAAAGCCTTCATGGCCGTGGCGTTGCGCGAGCAGCGGATAGATTCCCAGCATGGGCATCGCGGCCGACAGCACCACGGCTGCGCGCAATTCGCCGGTGAGCGCGGGCAGGCCGATCAGGGGCAGCAGCATCACGGCGGCCCACACCGCAGCGGGATGCAACAGCAGCTTGCCGATCGTGATCTGCGCCACCTGCCGGCGCAGGCCGCGCACTTGCAGGCCCACCAGCGTGCCGCCGATGATGAACAGCGCCAGACCGCCGCTGGCCGCACCGAACAGGTTGACGGTGCGAGAGATCACCGAAGGCATCGGCCAGCCCAGTAGCGCGACCACGAAGCCCAGCACGATGGCGACGATCATGGGGTTGCGCACCAGGCGGTGCAGCGTTTCGCGCAAGGCGTGCCGCCAGGACGAGCGCGCCGTGTCCGACGCCCCCACGTCGGCCAGCGTCATCAGCAGCGGCAGCTTGATGAGGTTCTCCACCAGCAGGTTCATCGCCAGCGCCACGCCCGCCAGCGGCCCGATCGCCAGCAGCACCACCGGGTAACCGATGAAGGTGCTGTTGCCGCAGGTCATGCCCATGGTGGTGTAGGCGCTCTCGGTCAGCGAGCGCTTCTGCAGGCGGCGCGCGCCCCACAGGCTGATCAGCAGCCACACCACCGACCCCGTGCCGAAAGCCAGCAGGTAAGCCGGCTGCAACAGCTCGGCGATCGGCCGCGAAGCCAGCGCATTGAACAGCAGCGCCGGCAGCGCGAACTGGATGACGAACTTGCCCATCACCCGCATGTCCGCCGCACTGAAGATGCGCCAGCGCACCGCCGCAAAACCCAGCGCGATACAAAGGTAGATCGGCCCGGTGATGGCCAGGATATCGAGCACGGGGAGAGCCTGAGCGGGTAGCGGGGAAGAATGGGTCCGGAGCGCGGCACCCTGTCCAGGGCTCGCGAGGATCCGGCTCCGCCGGTCCTAGCGTGCGCCCCCCTCCCGCCGAAGGCGAGAGAGGGGGAAGCCGCGCAGCGGCGCGGGGGGAGGCTACTGCTTGGGAATGCGCGCTTTCTCGATCACCCCGCTCCAGCGGCGGATGTCGGACGCCAGCAAAGCCGCGTTCTGTTCGGGCGTGCTGGAACGGGCGTCGATGTTCAGGTTGCGCAGCTTCTCGCGCACGCCGGGATCGGCCACCGCGGTGGCGATCTCCTTGTGCAGGCGCTCCACCACGGCGCGCGGGGTCTTGGCCGGCACGGCCAGCGCGTTCCAGGACGACGCGATGTAGTCCTTGACGCCGGCCTCGACCGCCGTGGGCACCTCGGGCAGCACGATGGAGCGCTTCTCACCCGTCACGGCCAGCGCGCGCAGTGCGCCGCCCTGGATCTGCGTGAGCACCGGGGCCAGGATTTCCACCGCCACATCGACCTGCTGGCCACGGATGGCACCGATCAGCGCGGGCGAGCCGTTGTAGGGCACGATCTGTGCGTCGATACCGGCCGTGCTCTTGAACAGCTCGGCCGCCAGGTGCTGGGTGCTGCCGATGTTGATGCTGCCGATGTTGATCTTGCCGGGGTTGGCCTTGGCGAAGCTCACCAGCTCGCCCAGGGTCTTGTGCGGCGAGTTCGCGGGCACCACGACGGCGATGTCGAAGTAGCCGAGCGTGGAGACCGGCGTGAAGTCCTTGATGGTGTCGAACGGCAGCTTCTGGAACAGGCTGGCCGTCACGGCCGTGCCGTTGGACATCAGGAACATGGTGTGGCCATCGGGCTCGGAGCGCGCGACCGACTCGGCCGCCACCACGCCACCGGCGCCGGGGCGGTTGTCGATCACCACCGGCTGGCCGAGCTGGCTGGTCAGCTTCTCGGCCACGATGCGGGCGGTCAGGTCGCCCACGCCGCCGGGACCGAAGGGCACCACGATGCGCAGGCCCTTGGACGGGAAGGTGGACTGTGCCGCGGCGGGCAGGGCCAGGCCCAGGGCGGCCGTGGCCAGGGCAGCACCCATCACGGTGCGGCGGCGGAAATTCAGGAAGGTCGTCATGTCAAATCACCCCACGAATTGAACCAGCCAGAGAGAGACGGCCGGGAAGAAAAGCACCAGCAACGAGCGGATCACATCGCTGCACAGGAAGGGCATCACACCGCGGTAGCTCTCGCCGATGGGCACGGTCTTGGCCATGCCATTGACCACGTACACGTTCAGGCCCACGGGCGGCGCCAGCAGGCCGAAGCCCACGGTCATCAGCACCATGATGCCGAACCAGATCGCCACCGATTCCTGCGGCATGCCGAAGTCCAGGCCCATGACCACGGGGAAGAAGATCGGGATGGTCAGCAGGATCATGGAGAGTTCGTCCATCACCGCGCCCAGCACCACGTAGAACAGCAGGATGCCGCCCACCACCATCAGGGGCGAGACGTCCCAGCCCTGGATGACCGATGCCAGCTGCGCCGGCACCTGCGTGAGGGCCAGGGCCGAGTTCATGAGGTCGGCGCCGATGAAGATCATGAAGATCATCGCGCTGGCCGCCGCCGTGGAGTAGAAGCACAGCTTGACCTTGGCCCAGGTGAGTTCGCGCTTGAACAGGGCCGCGACGAAGGTGGCGGCCGCGCCGACACCCGCGCCTTCGGTGGGCGTGAACAGGCCGCCGTAGATGCCGCCGAAGACGATCAGGAACACCGCCGCGATGGGCAGGACACCCATGAGGGATTCCAGGGTCATCTTGGCTTGTTCCGCGTCCTTTTCAGGGGCGTGGCCGGGCACCAGGCGCACATAGACCGCGATGGCGATCATGTAGCCCAGCATCGCGATGATGCCGGGGATCATGGCCGCGGCGAACAGCTTGGCGATGTTCTGCTCGGTCAGGATGGCGTAGATCACCAGCGGCACCGAGGGCGGGATCAGCACGCCCAGCGTGCCGCCGGCGGCCAGCGTGCCGGTGGACAGGCGACCGGAATAGCCGTGGCGCTTCATTTCGGGCAGGGCCACCGAGGTGATGGTGGCCGCCGTGGCGACCGAGGAACCGCAGATCGCGCCGAAGCCCGCGCTGGCCAGCACGGCGGCCATGGCCAGACCGCCCTTGAAGCGGCCCATGACCACGGCGGCAAACTGGAACAGCGCCTTGGAGATGCCGCCCTGGGTGGCGAAGTTGCCCATCAGGATGAACAGCGGGATGACCGAGAGGTCGTAGCTGGCGAAGCGCGCGAACGCCATGCCGTTGAGGTTGTTGAAGAAGGGCGGCAGGCCCACCTGGTAGATGTAGCCGAAGGTGCCGGCGGCAAACATCGACACGGCGATCGGCACACGGATCGCCATCAGGACCAGCATCACTGCGAAGATCATCCCCGCGAGACTCAAAGAACTCATTCGCCCTGCTCCGAAAAATTACCGAAAAACACCTGATAGAGGGCGATCAGGCCCGTCAAGATGAAGGGCGGAACCATGAAGGCGTAGGTGATCCACTCCGGGAAGCCCAGCATCATCGTGGTGGTCTGCGACGCGTAGGCGCTCATGCCGCCGATGGCGGTGCGCCAGGCCAGCGCGAACATGAGCAGGCCCAGCAGCAGGCTGCCGAAGCGGTCCAGGCGCGCGACGCCGGCTTCGGACACCTTGGCGGTGAAGAAGTCGACGATGATGTTCTCGCGCTTGAGCTGGCACCACGGCATGAACAGCGCGATCGCCGCGCCGGCGGTGACAGCGGTCAACTCGTAGTCACCCACCAGCGTGGTGCCGATGGTGTTGCGGCCGATCAGGCTGATGCAGGTGACCAGGGTGATCACCGTGAGCAGGACCCCGGCCAGGATGGCGCAGAACCTGGCCAATAAAGACAGCACTTTCAAACTTGTCACCTTCAAAAAAACGACCAATTCACGTCCGCTGAGCACAGCGAAAGCGAATCGGTCACTCAGTAGAGGGACGGCCAGGAGGGCCGTCCCGTGGGGGGTGCGGGATTATCGCTGGTACTTGGCGATCAACGCACGCGCTTCCGACAGGAGCTTCGCTCCGTCGATGTTCTTGCCTTTCATTTCATTGACCCAGTCGGTCTCGACCGTGGCCGCCGTGCGGCGCCAGCGCTGCGTCTCGGCCGCGTCGAGCGCGACGATGTTGTTCTTGGCCTTCTCGGCGATCTCGCGGCCGGCCTTGTCACCGTCGTCCATGGCCTTGCCGAACAGGGCGGCGGTCTCGATGCCGGAGTTGGCGTCGATCACCTTCTTGAGGTCGGGCGGCAGCTTCTCGTAACTCGCGCGGTTCATGGAGAACGCGAAGGTCTGGGTGTACAGGCCCTGCTTGCCGGCGAAGGTGGTGTGGTTCTTCACCAACTCCGTGACCTTGAGCGAGGGCGTGACTTCCCAGGGGATGGTGGTGCCGTCGATGGTGCCCTTGGACAGGGCGTCGGTCACGGCCGGCACCGGCATGCCCACGGGCGTGGCGCCCAGCTTGGTGAGCATGTTGTTGATGACGCGCGAGCCGCCGCGCACCTTCATGCCACGCAGGCTTTCCAGGCCGGTCACCGGCGTCTTGGTGTGGAACAGGCCGGGGCCGTGGGTGTGCACCGCGATCAGCTTGACCTCGCGGAATTCGTCGGCGGCGAACTTCTCGACGTATTCCTGGAAGGCGCGCGAGGACTCCTCGGCCGATCCGCTCATGAACGGCAGTTCGAAGACTTCGGATTTGTTGAAGCGGCCCGGGGTGTAGCCCAGCACGGTCCAGGTCAGGTCCACCACGCCGTCGCGGGCCTGGTCGTACAGCTGCGGGGGCGCGCCGCCCAGGGCCATGGCATGGAACAACTGGACCTTGATCTTGCCGCCCGACTCGGCCTCCACCTTCTGCGCCCATGGGATGAGCGCGCGCGCCGGGATGGTGGCCTGCTGCGGCAGCATCTGGTGCAGCCGCAGCGTGACCTGCTGGGCCATGGCGTTGCCCGCCATCAGGGCACCAGCGAGGGCACCCACGGCCAGTAAGGCGGTTCGGCGTTGGATGAATCTCATGCTTGTCTCCAGTTCCTTGTGTTCGCCGGGTCGGTAGCGTGTGGGCGCACTCCGACTTCCGGCAGGCTTGAAGAACGTCTTGCCCACACTGTGCATGGCCGCCGGCATGTTCGCCAGCCAGATAACCGACTTTCAGCTATGCCGTTTTTCTATGAAACCTTCGGGTTGTCGGCCGCCTCAGCGGCGGCGGATGAGCTTGATGGCCGGCATGGAGGCCGGCGCGTGCACCGTGGCGTGGCCGGCCAGCACCTCGCGCAGGTTGCGCTGGGCCAGGCGGGAGTGCTCGCGCATGATGGCCTCGGCGCGCGTGCCTTCGCGCTGGTCGATGGCATCGAGCACCTGGCGGTGCTGGTCCTGCGCCACCACCAGCATGTCGCGCGCGCGCTGGGAATGGGCCTGCATCACGACGAAGCCCGAGGGCGAGGCGAACGGCAGGGTGAGCACTTTGTCCAGCTGGCGTGCGATGGTGGGGCTGTCGGCCATTTCCCAGACCAGGGCATGGAACTGGCTGTTGAGCGCCACGTAGTCGGAGAAGCCCTTGTCGTCGAGCGCGGGCACGGCCAGCACCGTGTCCAGGCGGTGGAGGCATTGCCGGGCGTCGAGCAGCACCGCGCCGGGCGCGCCGCGCTCGGCCGCCAGCCGGGCCAGCAGGCCTTCGAGCGTGCCGCGCAGTTCGATCGCGTCGGCGATGTCGCGCTCGGAAAAGGTCTGCACCACGTAGCCGCCGTTGGGCAGGGCTTCGAGCAGGCCTTCCTGCTCCAGGCGCATCAGCGCGGCGCGAATGGGGGTGCGAGAGACGCCCAGGCGCTCCACGATCGCGAGTTCAGCGATGCGCGAGCCGCCGGCCAGCTCACCTGAGAGGATGAGTTCGCGCAGCTGCAGCAGGGCGCGCACTTGCGCGCTCTCGGTGGCGGCGCCCGCGGGCTCGGGCGGGGACAGGATGGTGGCGTCCGATGTCATGGGATACGCAATGTATACAGAAACCGCCATTTTTCAAGTGATTTGCCATCGAATCGGGGTTTTCCATAGGTTTATGTATGCATTGAAGGCTGGCAAAGTGCGCCTTCACCCCATTTCCAGAACCCCAACGACCCGAGGACGTTTTCCACCATGAGCCTGCGCACCCATGCCCCGTTCCGCGCCGACCACGTCGGCAGCTTTCTGCGACCGGCCTACCTGCTCGAAGCACGCGAGAAGAAGGCAAAAGGCGAGATCAGTGCGGCGCAGCTGCGCGAGGTGGAGGACCGGGCGATCACCGAGATCGTGAAGTTCCAGGCCGATGTGGGCCTGCAGTCGATCACGGACGGCGAGTTCCGCCGCACGTATTTCCACATCGATTTCCTGGAGCAGCTGGGCGGTGTGAAGACGGACATTCCGGTGACGATCAGGAAGCCGGACGGCACGGAGGAGCTGGCGCCGCCGGTGATCCGCGTGATCGACAAGGTGCGGCACGCGAAGAACATCCAGTTGGCGGACTTCGAGTACCTGAAGGCGCAGGTGGCGGCCCTGGGGCTGCCGGCCATCACCCCGAAGGTGACGATTCCATCGCCGACGATGCTGCACTTCCGGGGTGGGCGCGCGGGCATCAGCAAGGAGGCCTACCCGGAGCTGGACCCGGTGTTCTACGACGATGTGGCGAAGGCGTATGGCGAGGAGTTGCAGAGCCTGGCGGACGCGGGTTGCACCTACGTGCAGATGGACGACACGAACATGGCGTATCTGTGCGATGAGCGGATGCGGGAGGCGGCGCGGCAGCGGGGGGACGATCCGAACGAGTTGCCGCACCGGTATGCGGGTTTCATCAACAAGGTGGTGGCGCACAAGCCGGCGGGAATGACGCTGGCGATGCATTTGTGCCGGGGAAACTTCAAGAGCACGCACGCGGCTGCGGGCAACTACGAGCCGGTGGCGGAGGCGTTGCTGTCGGAGATGAAGCTGGATGCGTTCTTCCTGGAATACGACGACGACCGCTCGGGGGATTTCCGGCCTCTGCGCTACCTGAGCAAGGACAAGGTGGTGGTGCTGGGGCTGGTGACGACGAAGTTCGGTCAGCTGGAGAGCAAGGACGATCTGAAGCGGCGCATCGATGAGGCGGCCAAGTACGCGCCGCTGGAGCAGATGTGCCTGTCGCCTCAGTGCGGGTTCTCTTCGACCGTGCACGGGAACAACATCGCTGTGGAAGACCAGCGTCGCAAACTCGCCCTCGTGGTGGAGACGGCGCGGGAGGTTTGGGGGGGCTGAGTTTCTGGCGGAGACCTCGCGTCAGGCCGGCGGCGGGATCCGACTGCTCCGGCCCTGCTCGCGGGCGGCTGCCCGGGTGCGCTCACGCCGCTTCGTAAACACGTCTGTTGGTGCGCAGCCTCTGTGGCAACCGCGAATGGGGGCCTGCGCATTCGGACGCCGCCACCGTCCTGCAAAACAACGTAGGCGCACCACCCTTTGCGCGCCAACATGGTGCTGGGGGCGGGTGGTTTGGGCATGAGGGCGCCGGCCCATTCGCGGTTGCCACACAAGGGCGCGCGCCCGTCCGGTGTTGACGAAGGGGTGGTGGCGCCCCCGGGCAGACGCCCGCGAGCAGCCGGCGCCAGCATGACCGGACCACCCGACCCTGCCCACCACGCAGGCACGAAAAAAAGGGCCGCCCGAAAACGAGCGACCCGGAGCAATTCAAACGAAACTTGAATTACTTGCTGTGCTTGGCAATCAGGGCTCGCGCCTCGGACACCAGCTTGGCGCCGTCGATGTTCTTGGCCTGCACCTCCTTCACCCAATCTGCTTCAACCACTGCAGCAGCCGCCTTCCAGCGCTGGGTTTCGGTGGCATCCAGCGTCACCACCTTGTTGCCCAGCTTCGTCGCCGATGCCAGGCCCACGCGGTCACCCTCATCCATCGCGCGGCCGAAGAGCGCGGCGGTCTCGACACCCGAATTCGCGTCGATCACCTTCTTCAGATCCGCCGGCAGCTTGTCATAGCTGTTGCGGTTCATCGTCAGCGCAAACGTCTGCGTGAACAAACCCTGAGGACCCGAGAACGTGGTGTGGTTCTTCACGATCTCGGCAATCTTCAGCGAGGGCACCACCTCCCACGGAATCGTCGTGCCCTGAATCACACCCTTGGTCATCGCCTCCGTCACCGCCGGCACCGGCATGCCCACCGGCGTGGCACCCAGCTTCAGCAGCATGTTGCTGATCACGCGCGAACCACCGCGCACCTTCTTGCCCTTGAGGTCCTCCAGCTTCGCCAAAGGCTCCTTCGTGTGGAACAGGCCCGGGCCGTGCGTGTGCGCCGCCAGCAGCTTCACGTCCTTGAACTCGTCGGCCGCGTGCTTCTCCACGAACTCGTGGAACGCGCGCGACGCCGGCTCGGCCTTGCCGCTCATGAACGGCAGCTCGAACACTTCGGCCTTGTTGAAGCGGCCCGGCGTGTAACCCAGCACCGTCCAGGAGATGTCCACCACGCCATCGCGCACCTGGTCGAACAGCTGCGACGGCGAACCGCCCATCGACATCGAGTGGAACAGCTGCACCTTGATGCGGCCACCCGACTCCGCCTCGACCTTCTTCGCCCACGGCACGATGGCCAGCGCCGGAATCGGCGCCGTCGGCGGCAGGAACTGGTGCAGGCGCAGCGTCACGGTCTGCTGCGCCAGGGCGCTGCCCGCCAGGGTGGCTGCGCCCAGGGCGGCCATCGCCACGATGGCTTTGCGGCGTCGAAGGAAGGTCATGGAGAAACTCCTGAAAGAAAAAAGAGGGAGGAAGAAAGGTCCGTGCGGCGCACCCTGCAGGGCGGGCCAGGACATGGCATGTGCCGCGTCAGACACAACAGGCACACTGTGCGGCCATCGTACCCACCGAGCCAGACCGTTTAGGTACAAACAGCTATTCCATATTGTTATGAAACCTGCTAGCAATATTTCGATCGAGCCCCTCCAGTTCCACTTCGACTTCATCTCGCCCTACGGCTACTTCGCCTCCCTGCGCATCGAAGCCCTGGCCGCGCGCCACGGCCGCACGGTGGACTGGCGCGCCATGCTGCTGGGCGTGTCGGTGATGAAGGTGATGGGCCTCAAGCCCTTGATGGACACGCCCCTCAAAGGCCCCTACACCGCGCGCGATGTGCTGCGCCACGCGCGCGAACACGGCCTTGCGATGAAGCGCCAGCCGAACGACCCGGTGATGAACCCCCTGCCCTGCGCGCGCGCCTTTGCCTGGGTGAAGCAGCACCAGCCCGAACACGCGGCCGCGCTGGCCCACGCCATCTACGCCGCCTACTGGGGCGAGGGTCAGGACCTCTCCACGCCGGCATCGCTGCGCGGCCTGGCGCTGCCCGAGGGCCTGTCGGCCGACGCGGTGGCCGAGGCGGCCGCGGGTGAAGAAGCCGCATCGCTGCTGCGCGCGATGGTCGACGCGTCGCTGAAAGCCGGCGTGTTCGGCTCGCCAACCGTGGTGGTGGACGGCGAACCGTTCTGGGGCGTGGACAAGCTCGATCAGGTCGAGCGCTGGCTCACGCGCGGCGGCTGGTAGCGCCTACTCGAAACGCAACTCGGTCTGCACGGCCATGGCCGCCAGGCCCTGCATCAGGCGCTCGCGCAACGCGTCGTCGCGCGGGCCGCTCACGGTGATCACCGCGCACTGCCGCCCGCCCCGCTCCAGCGCCTGCACGCGCGCCGGCACACCGGGCGCCCACTCGCGCAGACTCTCCGCCAGCTTGATCTCGATCGCGCGCAGGCGCAACTCGGGCTTGAACACCTTGCCGATCGCCGTCATCGGCAAGGCGTCGAGCAGCACCACGCGTTTGGGCACCGCCGGCCGTTCGTAGACCTGCGGCGCAACCAGCGCCAGCAACTCGTCGGCAAGCAGCGCCGTCCCCGGCTTGAGCGTCACGAAGGCCACCGGCACTTCGCCCGCGTAGGCATCGGGCTCGGCCACCACTGCGCACAGCGCCACGGCGGGGTGCGCCAGGAACGCGTCTTCCACCAGACCAGGGTCGATGTTGTGCGAGCCGCGGATGATCACGTCCTTCGCGCGGCCGGTGATGTGGATGCGGCCGGCCTCGTCGAGGTGGCCCAGGTCGCCGGTGACGATCCAGCCCCGCTCGAACATCCCGGCGTTGCGCGCGGCATCGGTGTAGCCCGGGCTCACGTGCGGACCGCGCAGCACCAGCACGCCGGTCTCGCCCGCCGCGCAGCGCTCGCTCAGTTTCGCCTCTCCGTCGCGCCAGGGCACAGCGTGCACCTCGGTGTAGGGCAGGCGCAGGCCCGCCGAGCCGGGCGTGCGCGGACCGAGCAGCGGCTCGATGCTCACCAGCCCCGCGCACTCGGTCATGCCCAGGATGTTGCGCACGGGAATGCCGGTGGCGGCTTCGAAGCGCTGCGCGAGTTCGGACGGCAGCGGCGAGCCGCCGGTGTAGGCCGCGCGCACGGTGGTGATGTCCGCGTCCACCGGCACGCCCATCAGGGCCGCGAGCACCGTGGGCACGCAGGCCAGGTGCGTCACGCGCTCGCGTTCGCAGAACCGCCAGTAGCGCTGCACGAAGCCGGTGTTGCGCATGCCGCTGAGCGTGGGCAGCACCTGCCGTGCGCCCACCGCCAGCAGGGCCAGGCCGTAGACGAACGCGCCGGCCACGTGGAACAGCGGAAAGCCGTTGATCTCCACCGCGTGTTCGTCCAGGTCGTAGAAGGCATGGGCGAACCAGGCCGTGTGCGCCTCGTTGCCCTGTGTGTGTTGCGCGAGCTTGGGCGCGCCCGTGGTGCCGCCGGTGTGGAACAGCGCCACCACACGATCGGGGTCCAGGTCGGGCTCGAAGCCCAGCGCCTCGGGCTGCGCGGCCAGCAGGTCCTGCAGCACCGGCACCTCGGGCGCGGTGGACTCGCCCACGCGGATCTGTAGCAAGGGCAGCACGTGGTGCTGCACCACCTGCTGGGCCACCGGCCACACCGCCAGTTCGCCGCTGGGCCCGAGCGCCACCAGCAGCTTCGCGTTCGAGGCTTTCAACAGCGCCGCGATGTGATCGGGCTGCAGCAGGTAGTTGATGGGGCACACGCGGCCCGCGAGCTGCGCGCCCCAGAGCACCGCATGCGCCTCGGGCAGGTTGGGCGCGAGCAGCGCCACCGCGTCGTCCGGCCCCACGCCCAGCGAGCGGAACAGGTTGGCCGCGCGGTGGATGTCGGCCAGCAGCGCGCGGTAGCTCACGCGCCGGGGCGGCGTCTCCAGCCCGGCATCGGGCAGGAAGGTGAACGCCTCGCGCTCGGGGAAACGCTCGGCCGTGGCACGGATCAGCGCATACGGGCTGCGGTGCGGCGCGGTCTGCCCGCGCGGGGTCTGCTCCAGCCGCTGAATGTCGGCCAGCGTGGTGAAGGCCTGCATGGGCGCGGCCTCAGGTGTCCAGGCCCAGCAGGCGCACCGCGTTGCCTTTGAGAATGCCGGGCATCACCTCGGGCTTGAAGCCGGCGACCTCGAAGTCCTTCATCCAGCGCTCGGGCGTGATCAGCGGGTAGTCGCTGCCGAACAGCACGCGGTCCTTCAGCAGCGTGTTGGCGTACTGCACCAGCTGCTTCGGGAAGTACTTCGGGCTCCAGCCCGAGAGGTCGATCCACACGTTGGGCTTGTGCGTGGCCACGCTGAGCGCCTCGTCCTGCCAGGGGAAGCTGGGGTGGGCCATGACGATCTGCATGTCGGGGAAGTCGATCGCCACGTCGTCCAGGTGCATGGGGTTGCTGTACTCCAGCCGCAAGCCGCCGCCGCAGCGCATGCCCGAGCCGATGCCGCTGTGGCCGGTGTGGAAGATCGCGGGCAGCTTGTGCGCGTTGATCACCTCGTAGATCGGCCAGGCCATCTTGTCGTAGGGGTGGTAGCCCTGCACCGTGGGGTGGAACTTGAAGCCCTTGACGCCCTCCTCCGCGATCAGCCGCTCGGCCTCGCGCGCGCCCATCTTGCCCTTGTGCGGGTCGATGCTGGCGAAGGCGATCATCATGTCGCTGTTCTCGCGCGCGGCCTGCGCAATCTCTTCGTTGGGAATGCGGCGCCGGCCGAGTTTGGACTCGCTGTCCACGGTGAACATCACCAGGCCGATCTTCTTCTCGCGGTAGTAGGCGATGGTCTCGGCGATGGTGGGCCGGCGGTTGCTGCCGAAGTACTTGTCGGCCGCGCGGTCGTACTCCTCGCCATAGTTGTCGAAGGGGTTGCGGCAGCTCACTTCCGCGTGGGTGTGGATGTCGATCGCGAGGAGGTTCTTGTGGTCCATCTTGTCTCCGGAGATTAGGGAAAACACGGGGGTCGTTTTCGACCGGCGCGCTTGTTTTGGTTATTGTTTATAACAATAATGCGACCTCACTTCAAGCAAGCCCTTCCTGCCTCATGCCCATCCATTCCACCGACATCAGCCTGAGCCTGCAAGGCGCATCGTCCGAAATCGCGGTCATCACGCTGAACCGGCCCGCCAAGCGCAACGCGCTCAACGACGGCCTGATCCTCGCCTTGCGCGACATCTTCCAGGGCATGCCGCAAGGCGTGCGCGCCGCCGTGATCCACGGCGCGGGCGACCACTTCTGCGCCGGCTTGGACCTCTCCGAACTGCAGGAACGCGACGCCGGCCAGGGCCTGCACCACTCGCGCATGTGGCACGCCGCGCTGGAGTGCGTGCAGCACGGCCCGGTGCCGGTGGTCGCGGCGCTGCACGGCGCGGTGGTCGGCGGTGGCCTGGAGCTGGCCAGCGCCTGCCACATCCGCGTGGCCGACGCCTCGTCCTTCTTCGCGCTGCCCGAAGGCTCGCGCGGCATCTTCGTGGGCGGTGGCGGCTCGGTGCGCATCCCGCGCCTGATCGGTGCCGCGCGCATGGCCGACATGATGTTCACCGGCCGCGTCTACAAGGCCGAGGACGGTGAGCGCATCGGCCTGGCGCAGTACCTGGTGCCCGAAGGCACGGCGCTGGAAAAAGCCATGGAACTGGCCACGCGCATCGCCAGCAACGCACCGCTGACCAACTACGCGCTGATGCACGCCCTGCCGCGCATCGCCGAACAACCGGCCGACCAGGGCTTCTTCACCGAAGCGTTGATGGCCGCCATCGTGCAGAACGCTCCCGAGGCCAAGGAACGCGTGCGCGCCTTCCTCGAAGGCAGGGCCAGCAAAGTAAAGAGCGACTGAGGTCGCTCTTCACCCCCCCCGCGCCGCCTTCGGCGTCACCCCGCAAGGGGGCGATGCCTGGGACCGGCGAAGCCGGATCCGCGGCATCTCTGGATGCAGGCACGTGCGCCGACAAGATTGATCGATAACGAAGAACCGCCCGAGAGAGACATGAGCCAGAACCCCGCCACGGCCGCCCCCCGCTACCGGCCTCTGACGTTCGGCGTCACCCGCGCGATCCTGCGCGACGGCGACACCGGCGTGCACTACCTGAGCGCGCAGCAGGACCTGCCCGCCTTCCCCGGTCGCATCACCGACCGGCTGGTGCACTGGGCCCGGACACGCCCCGACCAGACCGTGTTCGCGCGCCGCGCGAAGAACCCCGACGGCACCACGGGCGAATGGCGCCACATCAGCTTCGCGCAGGCGCTCGACGCGGCGCGCCGCATCGGCCAGGGCCTGCTGAACCGCGGCCTGTCCGCCGACAAGCCGGTGCTGATCCTGAGCGAGAACGACCTGGAGCATGCGCTGCTCGCGCTGGGCTGCGTCTACGCCGGCATCGCCTACTGCCCGACCTCGCCAGCCTATTCGCTCGTGAGCCAGGACTTCGACAAGCTGCACCACGTGGTGAAGACGCTCACGCCCGGCCTGGTGTTCGCCGCCGACGCGCAGCGCTACAGCCGCGCCATGCTCGCCACGCTGGGGGCCGACGTGGAGCTGGTGACGACCGAGGGCAGCGTGCCCGGCCGCGCCACCACCTCGTTCGCCTCGCTGCTGGCGACCGAGCCCACCCCGGCGGTGGACGCCGCCATGGCCGCCACCGGCCCGGACACCATCACCAAATTCCTCTTCACCTCGGGCTCGACCAAGATGCCCAAGGCCGTGATCAACACGCAGCGCATGTGGTGCGCCAACCAGCAGCAGATGACGGAGTCGATGCCGGTGCTGGCCGAGAACCCGCTGGTGCTGGTGGACTGGCTGCCCTGGAACCACACCTTTGGCGGCAACCACAACGTCGGCATGGTGCTGTACCACGGCGGCACGCTCTACATCGACGACGGCAAACCCACGCCCGCGCTGATGGCCGAGACGCTGCGCAACCTGCGCGAAATCGCACCCACGGTGTACTTCAACGTGCCCACGGGTTTCGAGGCGATTGCCAACGCCATGAAGACCGACGAGGCCCTGCGCAAGACCCTGCTCTCGCGCGTGCGCATGTTCTTCTACGCGGGCGCCGCCCTGGCCCAGCCAGTGTGGGACGCCCTGCACGCGGTGCAGGAGCAGGAGATCGGCGAACGCATCGTCATGGGCACGGGCCTGGGCATGACCGAGTCCGGCCCCTTCGGCATCTTTGTCACCAGCCCGAACGTGAAGGCCGGTGACCTGGGCCTGCCCACGCCAGGCCTGGTGCTCAAGCTGGTCGACACCGACGGCAAGACCGAGGTGCGCTACAAGGGCCCGAACATCACGCCGGGCTACTGGCGCATGCCCGCCGAAACCGCCGAGTCCTTCGACGAAGAAGGCTTCTTCAAGACCGGCGACGCGGTGAAGTGGATCGACGAGACCGACATCCACCAGGGCCTGAAGTTCGACGGCCGCATCGCCGAAGACTTCAAGCTCGCCACCGGCACCTTCGTGAGCGTGGGCCCGCTGCGCGCCAAGATCATCGCGGCCGGCGCGCCTTACATCCAGGACGTGGTGCTCACCGGCCTGAACATGAAGGAAGTCGGTGCCATGGTGTTCCCCACTGGCGCGGTGCGCACGCTCAGCGGCCTGGGCGCCGAGGCCTCGCTGCACGACGTGCTCAACAGCGCGCCCGTGCTCGCGCACTTCCAGCGCGTGGTGACCGATCTGGCCAAGACCTCCACCGGCAGCGCCAGCCGCATCGCGCGCCTGTGCCTGCTGGCCGACCCGCCCACCATCGACCGCGGCGAGATCACCGACAAGGGCTCGATCAACCAGCGCGCGGTGCTGGCGCATCGCGCCGAGACCGTGGAACGCCTGCACGCGGACACGCTGCACGCCATCCTGAAACCTGAATAAACGAAAGACGACATGGCTTCCCGAGGCTTCTTCAACGCGTTCGACGACGTCTGGCTGCTCGACGGCGTGCGCACGCCCCTGGTGGACTATTGCGGTGCGCTGGGCCACATCTCGCCCACCGACCTGGGCATCAAGGCCGCGCGCGAAGCGCTGGCGCGCGCGGGCGTGCCCGGCGAGCACATCGGCTCGGTCGTCACCGGCAACATGGCCCCTGGCGACTTCGACCAGTTCTTCCTGCCGCGCCACATCGGCCTGTACGCCGGCGTGCCCGTGGAGGTGCCGGCCATCATGGCGCAGCGCATCTGCGGCACCGGCTTCGAGCTGTTCCGCCAGGCCGGCGAACACATCCAGGGCGGCGCCTGCGACGCCGCACTGGTGGTGGGCACCGAGAGCATGACGCGCAACCCCATCGCCGCCTTCGACCACCGCACCGGCTTCAAGCTGGGCGCGCCGGTGGGTTTCAAGGATTACATGTGGGAAGCGCTGAAGGACCCGGCGGCCGGCATCAACATGATCCAGACCGCCGAGAACCTGGCGAAGCAATACAGCATCGCGCGCGAGGACGTGGACGCCTTCGCCTCGGCCTCGTTCGCCAAGGCCGTGGCCGCGCAGGAAAGCGGTTTTCTCGCCGGTGAGATCGTGCCGGTGGTGACCGAGAAGTTCGAACTCGCGGGCTACAAGGCGCGTGGCATCAAGCTGCAAGGCAAGCTCACCGAAGTCGCCACCGACACCCACCCGCGCCTCTCGCCGGTGGAGGTGCTGGCCAAGCTCAAACCGGTGTTCGAGGGCGGCGTGCAGACCGGTGGCAACAGCTCGGCCCTGGTGGATGCCGCCGCCGCCTGCGTGGTCGCTTCCGGCAGCTACGCGAAGGCCAACGGCAGGAAGTCCCTGGCCCGGGTGGTCGCCGCTGCCGCCGTGGGCGTGCCGCCCGAGATCATGGGCATCGGCCCCGCGCCGGCGATCCGCCTGCTGCTGGAGCGCACCGGCCTCAAGCTCGCCGACATCGCGCGCTTCGAGGTGAACGAAGCCCAGGGCGCGCAGACCCTGGCCGTGGCGCGCGAGCTCGGCATGGACCTGGACAAGCTCAACGTCAACGGCGGCGCGATCGCGCTGGGCCACCCGCTGGCCGCCACCGGGGTGCGCCTCACCCTCACGCTGGCGCGCGAACTGCAGCGCAGCGGCCAGCGCTACGGCATCTCCAGCGCCTGTGTGGGCGGCGGCCAGGGCATGGCCTTGCTGATCGAGAATCCGAACGCCTGAAACCAGAGAAGAAGGAGACCGACATGAACATTCAAGGACACGCCGCCCTCGTCACCGGTGGTGGCTCGGGCCTGGGCGAAGCCACCGCGCGCGAACTCGCGCGCCTGGGCGCCAAGGTCGCCGTGCTCGACGTGAACCTGGACAACGCCAAGCGCGTCGCGGCCGACATCGGCGGCGTGGCGCTGCTGTGCGACATCACGAACACCGAAAGTCTGCAGGCCGCGATCGACCAGGCCGCCGCCGCGCACGGCCCGGCGCGCATCCTGATGAACATCGCCGGCATCGGCTCGGCCAAGCGCGTGGTCGCCAAGGACGGCAGCCCCGCGCCGCTGGAAGACTTCGCCAAAGTCATCAACGTCAACCTGATCGGCACCTACAACGCCAGCCGCCTGTTCGCCGCCGCCTGCGCGAAGCTGGATGCACTGGAAGACGGCGAGCGCGGCGTGATGGTGTTCACCGCCAGCGTGGCCGCGTTCGACGGCCAGATCGGCCAGCAGGCCTACAGCGCCTCCAAGGGCGGCCTGGTGGGCATGACGCTGCCGATGGCGCGCGACCTCGCGCAGCACGGCATCCGCGTCTGCACCATCGCACCCGGCCTCTTCAGCACGCCGCTGATGAAGCAGCTGCCCGAGCCGGTGCAGCAGTCGCTGGCCGCCAGCATCCCCTTCCCGCCGCGCCTGGGCAAGCCCGAGGAGTTCGCCCAGCTCGCCGCGCACATCGTCACCAACACGCACCTCAACGGCGAAGTGATCCGCCTCGATGGCGCACTCCGCATGGCCCCAAGGTGAAGACTCCCCCCGCGCCGCGCCTCCGGCGCGTCACCCCTCAGGGGCGATGCCAGAGGCCCGGCAGAGCCGGTTCCTCGGCATCTCTCGATCAGACATTTCGCCCCGACCGCCTTTTTTGATATGACCAAGACCGTTGTTTACGAAGTGGAAGTGATGTTCGGCGACTGCGACCCCGCCGGCATCGTCTTCTTTCCGAATTTCTCGAAGTGGATGGACGCGTCCTCGCTGAACTTCTTCGTCAAGTGCGGCGTGCCGCCCTGGCGCGAGCTGGTCAAGACGCGCGGCATCGTCGGCACGCCCCTGCTGGAGATCCACACCAAGTTCAGCCGCCCGGCCACCTACGGCGAGCGCCTGCAGATCCACACCAGCGTGACCGAGTGGCGCGAGAAGGTGTTCATGCACAAGCACGTGGTCAAGCGCGGCGACGACGTGCTCTGCGAAGGCACCGAAACGCGCGCCTTCGTGATTCACCCGCCCGAAGCGCCCGAGCGCATCAAGGCGATCCCCGTGCCCGAAGACATCAAGGCACTCTGCTCCTGAACTGCTGTTTTCCCCCGCCCTTTCCCTTTTCACCACCCCAAGAAGGAGACTCGAATGAAAGCCGTCAAAACCCTCATCGCCGTGGCCGTCACGGCCCTGGCCAGCACCTCGGCGCTGGCCGACATCAACGTCGGCGTGATCCTCTCGCTCACGGGCCCAGGCTCCGGCCTCGGCATTCCGATGCAGAACCAGTTCAAGCTGTTTCCGCAGACCATCGGCGGCGAGAAGGTCAACCTGATCGTCCTGGACGACGCGAGCGACCCGGGCAAGGGCGCTGCCAACGCACGCCGCCTGGTGACCGACGACAAGGTCGACCTGATCATCGGCTCGACCCTCACCCCGGTGGCCGCGGCCATCGCCCCGGTGGCCGCCGAAGCCAAGACCGTGCAGCTGGCCGCTTCGCCGGTGGGCGTGCCGCCCGGTGCCGACCAATGGCTGTTCCGCCTGCCGCAGGGCAACGATGTGATGGGCTTCGCCGTGGTCGAGCACATGAAGAAGCAGGGCATCAAGACCATCGGCTTCCTGGGCTACACCGACGCCTACGGCGAGCTGTGGCTCAAGGCCATGACGCCGCTGGCCGAGAAGGCCGGCATGAAGATCGTGGCCGCCGAGCGCTTCGCGCGCGCCGACACCAGCGTGACGCCGCAGGCGCTCAAGCTCACCGCCGCCAACCCCGATGCGATCCTGGTGGTGGCGACCGGCTCGGGTGCTGCCATGCCGCACAAGGCCATCGTCGAGCGCGGCTACAAGGGCAAGATCTACCAGACGCACGCGGCCGCCACGCCCGACCTGGTGCGCATCGGTGGCAAGGACGTGGAAGGCTCCTTCGTGGTCTCCGGTCCGGCCGTGATCGCCGAGCAGTTGCCTGACAACCACCCGTCCAAGAAGGTGGCCATGGACTTCGTCACCAACTACGAGAAGCTGGTCGGCCCAGGCATGCGCAACCAGTTCGCGGGCCACGCCTACGACGCCGCCATCGCACTGAACAAGGCCGTGCCGATCGCCCTGAAGACCGCCAAGCCCGGCACACCCGAGTTCCGCACCGGTCTGCGCGACGCACTCGAAACCATGGGCCGCACCGTGTTCTCGCACGGCGTGATGAACTGGACCAAGGAAGACCACTGGGGCTTCACCAATGAGACCGGTGTGATGCTCAAGGTCGTGGACGGCAAGTTCAAGGTGGAGTGATCCGGGGCTCCCCCCTGCGCCGCTGACGCGGCTTCCCCCCTCTGTGGCGCGCCTTCGGCGCTTCGAGGGGGGACGACACCTGGGGCCGGCGGAGCCGGACCCTCGGTGTCCCTGTTCGAGAGTGTCTCTTTCTTGCGCTGAGGCTTTTATGGATTTCTCAATCGCCAGCATCCTGGCGTTGGATGGTCTGACCAACGGTGCGGTGTACGCGCTGCTGGGGCTGGCCATCGTCCTGGTGTTCACCGTCACCCGGATCATCTTCATTCCCCAGGGGGAGTTCGTCGCGTACGGCGCACTCACCCTGGCCATCTTCCAGACCGGCAAGGTGCCCGGCACCGTGTGGCTGCTGTTGCTGCTGGCCGGCGTGGCCGCGCTGATGGAGTTGTTCGGCCGCTGGCAGCACCAGCGCAATGCGCTGATCGCCCTTAAGGCGGCCGCGCGCACGCTCGCCTTGCCCGTCGTCGTCTCTCTCGTCGCCATCTGGGCCGCGCCGCAGCAGTTCCCGCTGTGGGTGCAGGCGGTGCTCAGCGTGGCGGTGGTCACCGTGTACGGCCCGCTGGTGTACCGCGTGGCCTACCAGTCGCTGGAGAGCTCCACGCCGCTGGTGCTGCTGATCGTGTCGGTCGGCGTGCACTTCGCCTTGACCGGCCTGGGCCTGCTGTTCTTCGGCGCCGAAGGCTTCCGCAACCCGGCGTTCTGGGACACGCGCTTCCAGCTAGGCCCCGTCATGCTGTCCGGCCAGGCCATCATCACCTTCGCGGCGACCGTGGCCCTCATCGTCATGCTCTGGCTGTACTTCGAGCGTTCGCTGCGCGGCAAGGCGCTGCGCGCCATCGCCGTCAACCGCACCGGCGCCCGCCTGATGGGCATTTCCTCGCAAGCCTCCGGCCAGTTGACCATGACCATGGCGGCCTTCATCGGCGCCCTCTCGGGCCTGCTGATCGGCCCGACCACCACCGTGTTCTACGACTCCGGCTTCCTGATCGGCCTCAAGGGCTTCGTGGCCGCCGTGGCGGCCGGCCTCGCCAGCTACCCGGGCGCGCTGGTCGCGGCCCTGGGCGTCGGTGTGATCGAGGCCTTCGGCTCTTTCTGGGCCAGCGCTTTCAAAGAAGTGATCGTCTTCACCCTGATCCTCCCCGTTCTGCTCTTCAGGTCCCTGAGCAGCAAGCATTCTGACGAGGACCACTAGATGAAGCTCCCCCCGAAGCGCCTGCGGCGCCTCCCCCCACGGGGCAACACCTGCGGCCTGGCAAAGCCAGTTCCGCGGTGTTCTGGAACGGCGTTGTTTCAAACGGGTAGATAACCGATATGCCAAAAACTCAAAACCTGGGCCTGCTGATCCTGGCCATCGCGATCCCGTTGCTGGCGCTCGCGCCCCTGCCCGATTTCTGGGTCACACAGCTCAACTACATCGGCATCTACAGCATGACGGTGCTGGGCCTGATCCTGCTCACGGGCGTGGGCGGCCTCACCTCGTTCGGTCAGGCGGCCTTCGTCGGCATCGGTGCCTACACCACCGCCTGGCTCACGCTCAACCTGGGCGTGTCGCCCTGGATCACGCTGTTCATCGGCATGGCCTTGACCGCCGGCAGCGCGCTGCTCGTGGGCCTGATCACGCTGCGCATGTCGGGCCACTACCTGCCGCTGGCCACCATCGCCTGGGGCCTGTCGCTGTACTACCTCATGGGCAACCTGGACGCGCTGGGCAAGTACGACGGCCTGCTGGGCATCAAGAGCCTGTCCATCGGCGGCTTCGACATCGGCCAGGGCCGCGCCTTCTTCGTGCTGACCTGGTTCATCCTGCTGGCCTTCGTGGCCGCGCTGATGTTCCTGCTGGACTCGCGCGCGGGCCGCGCCATGCGCTCGCTCAAGAGCGGCTCGCAGATGGCCGAGGCCATGGGCATCAACACCTTCCGCTACAAGGTCACCATGTTCGTGCTGGCCGCGCTGTTCGCCTCGGTGGCGGGCTGGCTGCTGGCGCACTTCCAGCGCACGGTGAACCCCTCGGCCTTCGGCCTGAAGATGGGCATCGAGTACCTGTTCATGGCCGTCATCGGTGGCGTGGGCCACGTGTGGGGCGCCATCGTCGGCGCCGGCCTGATCCGCGTGCTCGAAGACCAGCTGCAGGTGCTGCTGCCCCGCCTCATCGGCACCAGCGGCAGCTACGAGGTGATCGTCTTCGGCATCGCGCTCGTCGTGGTGCTCAAGTACCTGCCCGACGGCCTGTGGTCCATCGTCGGCAGAAACAGGAAACCCAAGCCGCGCACGGTGGACTGGCAGAACGCCGCCGCCCTGCCCGAGCGCGCCAAGCCCGCCGCGGGCGAGCTGGTGCTCGACGTGCAGAAGGCGCGCATGCAGTTCGGCGGCCTGGTGGCGGTGAACGACATCAGCTTCCAGATCCACGCCGGCCAGATCGTCGGCCTGATCGGCCCCAACGGCGCCGGCAAGTCCACCACCTTCAACCTGATCACCGGCGTGCTGCCTGCCACCAGCGGCGAAGTGCGCTTCCAGGGTGGCAACGTGATCGGCAAGCCCTCGCGCGCCATCGCGCAGCTGGGCATGGCGCGCACCTTCCAGCACGTGAAGATGATCCCGGACATGACCGTGCTGGAGAACGTGGCCCTGGGCGCGCACACGCGCGGCCGCAAGGGCGTGCTGCCCGCCATGCTGCGCGCCAACCGCGCCGAGGAACGCCAGCTGTTCCGCGAGGCGCAGCGCCAGCTCGAACGCATCGGCATGGGCGAGTACCTGCACGAACAGGCCGGCAACCTGGCCATGGGCCCGCAGCGCCTCATGGAAATCGCGCGCGCCCTGTGCGCCGACCCGACCCTGCTGCTGCTCGACGAACCCGCCGCCGGCCTGCGCCACAAGGAAAAGCAGGCCCTGGCCGGCGTGCTGCGCCAGCTCAAGGCCGAGGGCATGAGCATCCTGCTGGTGGAGCACGACATGGACCTGGTGATGCAGATCTGCGACCACCTGGTGGTGATGGAATTCGGCACCCTGCTCACGCAGGGCGACCCGGAACACGTACAGCAGGACCCCAAGGTGCGCGCCGCCTACCTCGGCACGGAGCATTGACATGAGCACACCCCCCATTCTTCAAGTCAAGGGCCTGCGCGCCGGCTATGGCCGCGCCGAGGTGCTGCACGGCATCGACCTGCAGGCCCAGCCCGGTGGCGTGATCACCGTCATCGGCCCCAACGGCGCGGGCAAGTCCACCCTGCTCAACACCCTCATGGGCATCCTGCCCGGCCAGGGCGCGATCGAGTTCCGCGGGCAGGACATCAGCACCCTCACGCTCGAAGAGCGCGTGATGAACGGCATGGCCCTGGTGCCCGAGAAGCGCGAGCTGTTCGGCACCATGCCCGTCGAAGACAACCTGCTGCTCGGCGGCTTCCGCCAGATGCGGCTGGGCAATGCGAAGTGGCGCAGCCGCCTGGACGACGTCTACAGCATCTTCCCGCGCCTGCAGGAACGCCGCGTGCAGCTCGCCGGCACGCTCTCGGGCGGCGAGCGCCAGATGCTGGCCGTGGGCCGAGCCCTCATGTCCGCGCCCGACCTGCTGATGCTCGACGAGCCCAGCCTGGGCCTGGCGCCGCTGATCGTGAAAGAGATCTTCGCCATCATCGACCGCCTGCGCCAGACCGGCGTGACCATCGTGCTGGTGGAGCAGAACGCGCGCGCCGCGCTGCAGGTGGCCGACCATGGTTACGTGCTCGAAATGGGCGAACTCAGTGCCCAGGGCCCGGCCAGCGAACTCGCCAGCGACCCACGCGTGATCGAGACCTACCTCGGCACCGCGCGCAAAACCACCACCGCATGAACGCCTACCAGCCCCGCGCCGCCGAACACGCCTTCGTGCTGTTCGACGTGCTGCGCGCGCACGAACGCATCGCCGAGCTGCCCGCGCTGGCCGAACACGCCGACACCGGCCTGCTCACGCAGGTGATCGAGGAAGCGGGCAAGTTCGTCGGCGAGGTGATCGCCCCGCTCAACCGCGAAGGCGACGAGGTGGGTGCGCAATGGAACGCCGGCGCGGTCACCATGCCGCCCGGCTTCCGCGACGCCTACCAGGCCTTCTGGCAGGCCGGCTGGCCCTCGCTGGCCAGCGCCACCGAAGACGGCGGCCAGGGCCTGCCCACCGTGGTGGAAGCGGTGCTGCACGAGATGCTCAACGCCGCCAACCACGGCTGGACCATGGCGCCCGGCCTGCTGCACGGCGCCTACGAATGCCTGCGCCACCACGGCAGCGACGAGCTCAAGGCCCGCTACCTGGAGAAGCTGGCCTCGGGCGAATGGCTCGCCACCATGTGCCTGACTGAGCCCCACGCCGGCAGCGACCTGGGCCTGGTGCGCACCAAGGCCGTGCCGCTGGCCGACGGGCGCTGCGCCCTCAGCGGCACCAAGATCTTCATCTCCGGCGGCGAACACGACCTGGCGGACAACATCGTGCACCTGGTGCTCGCGCGCCTGCCCGACGCCCCGCCCGGCCCCAAGGGCCTCTCGCTCTTCCTCGTGCCCAAGTTCCACGAAGACGGCAGCCGCAGCGCCGTGCACTGCGAGCGCATCGAGGAAAAAATGGGCCTGCACAGCAGCCCCACCTGCGTGATGCGCTTCGACGAAGCCACCGCGTCCCTGGTGGGCGAGCCCGGCAAGGGCCTCAACGCCATGTTCGTCATGATGAACGCCGCGCGCCTGCTGGTGGGCCTGCAGGGCGTGGGCCTGCTCGACGCGGCCTGGCAGAAAGCCCATGCCTACGCGCGGGAGCGCCGCCAGATGCGCGCGCCCGGCACCGCGAGCAAAGCGGGTGAGGCCGACCTGATCGCGCTGCACCCGGCGATGCAGCGCATCCTGAACACTCAGCGCGCCTGGATCGACGCCGGGCGCGTGATCGCCTACCGCACCGCGCTCGAACTCGACATCCAGAAGCACCACCCCGACGCCGCCCGGCGCGAGGCCGCCGCGCGCTGGTGCAGCCTGGTCACGCCGGTGCTCAAGTCCGCCTGGACCGAGCAGGCCTTCAGCGGCGCCAGCGCCTGCCTGCAGGTGTTCGGCGGGCACGGCTACGTGCGCGAATGGGGCATCGAACAGCACGTGCGCGACGCGCGCGTGGCCATGATCTACGAGGGCACGAACGAGATCCAGGCCATCGACCTGCTGGTGCGCAAGACCCTGCCCGATGGCGCGGCCGCGCTGCAGGCCCTGCTGGCCGACCTCACCAGCGACCTGGCCGCCCTGCCCGAGGCGGCGGCCACCCGCGAGGCCCTGGCGCGTTTCGACGACTTCGTTCGCGAGCGGATCGTGCCCCTGGCCGGCGCCTCCGCCGAGCGCCCGTTCTGGCTGGCCGACGACTTCCTGCGCGCCACCGCCCTGCTGCTCATGGCCTGGGCCTGGGAGCGCCTGGCCGCCACCGCCGGCCACGGCGCCGAGGCCCGCGCCGCCTTCTGGCGCTGGGTCTGGCCCGAGTTTCAGATGCGCCTGGCCATGATGGACGCCACCCTGGTCAGCTAAACCATGTCCGAAACCGCCCCCTCCACCGCCAACGCCCTGCGGCGCCCGCGCGGCCCGCGCAAGCCCACGGCGGCCGAGCTGACGCCGGAGAGCGCCCTGGACAGCACGGGGCCCGAGATCGACACCAGCTACCTCGAAACCCTGCTGGGTTACAACGCGCGGCGCACCGCGCTGGCCGTGATCACCGTGTTCCTGCGCCGCATGGAGCCCTACGGCATGCGGCCGGTGGACTTCTCCGTGGTCTCGGTGATCGCGCACAACCCGGGCGTGACCTCGCGCCAGATCTGCGCCGCCCTGGACATCCTGCCGCCCAACCTGGTCGGCATGATCAAGAGCCTGCACAAACGCGGCCTGATCCTGCGCAAACCCCACCCCACGGACCGGCGCGCCCAGGGTCTGCACCTGTCCGCCGCCGGCCAGCGCCTGTACCGCGAGGCCCAGGCCACGGCCACCTCGCTGGAGCGCGACGTGGCCGACCGCCTCTCGACCGAGGAACTGCAGACCCTCATCGGCCTGCTGCGCAAGGTCTACCGCCGCCCGGCCACGCCCGCGCAATCCGGGTAAGTCCGTAGCCTTGGCCTTTGCGCCACAGAACGGGGGTTCCCGCAGCTAGCAAACCGGTAGCGCGGGCCGTATATTGCGAGGACCAGACGGGCCCGTCGCAGGAGACCTCGCATGAGTGCCAAGGACAACGCTGCCGTGATGCAACTCTTCGACTTGCTGGAATCGCGCTACGCCCTGCGCGTGATCTGGGCCCTGAGCGACGGCCACCCCCAGACCTTCCGGCTCCTGCAGGACAGCGTCGGCGGCGTCACCCCGAACACGCTCAACACCCGCCTGAAAGAGCTGCGCGCCGCCCGCCTGGTGGACCACAGCGGCCATGGCTACCGGCTCACCACCCAGGGCGCCGATCTGGCGCGCCGCCTGGTGGACGTGCAGCAATTCGCGGGCAAATGGTCACACCAGCAGGCGCGCGCCGCCCATCCCCCGCCCGCCGGGACATAGAATCACGCCCCTGGACAGGCCGCCTTCGCGCCGGCAGCGTCCACCGGTGGCCAAAGTGCCACTTCCCACCCTTGAATCCGGGCCCGTCGGCCCCAATTGCCCTGCATGGCCGTCCTGGCCATTGACTTCACGCACTTCAAAGACCCATGAGCCAGACGACACCCCACACCGACCAGCCCGACCCGAACGCGCCCCTGAGCCCCGAAGAGGCCCTGGCCGCCGAGGCCGCCAACCAGGCCGATGCCGTCGCCGCCCTGACCCAGGATCTCTCCACGCTCAAGGCCCAGAACGCCGACCTGGCCGACCAGTTCCTGCGCGCCAAGGCCGAGGCCGAAAACGCCCGCCGCCGCGCCGAGGAAGAGGTCAGCAAGGCCCGCAAGTTCGCCGTGGAAAGCTTTGCCGAGAGCCTGCTGGCCGTCGCCGACAGCCTCGAAGCCGGCCTGGCCATCCAGGAAGCCACGCGCGAACAGCTGCGCGAAGGCACCGAGGCCACGCTCAAGCAGCTCAAAAGCGCGCTGGAGCGCCACAAGGTCCTGGAAATCAACCCGACCGGGGCCGCGAAGTTCGACCCCCACCAGCACCAGGCCATCAGCGTGGTGCCTGCCGACCAGGAGGCCAACACCGTGGTCAGCGTGCTGCAGAAGGGCTACCTCATTGCCGACCGCGTGCTGCGCCCGGCCCTGGTGACGGTGGCAGCCCCCAAATGATCAACCGGCGGACTTGAAATACCCACCGGTTATCCACACCTTCCCCACATCGTTTTTCACCACATCCTCACTTTTCGCATCGGAGCAACAACATGGGACGAATCATCGGCATTGACCTGGGCACCACCAACTCGTGCGTGTCCATCATGGAAGGCAACAACACCAAGGTGATCTAGAACGCCGAGGGTGCGCGCACCACGCCGTCGATCGTGGCCTACCAGGAAGACGGCGAAGTGCTGGTCGGCGCCTCGGCCAAGCGCCAGGCCGTCACCAACCCGAAGAACACGCTGTACGCGATCAAGCGCCTGATCGGCCGCAAGTTCACCGAGAAGGAAGTCCAGAAGGACATCAACCTCATGCCCTACTCCATCGTGGCCGCCGACAACGGCGACGCCTGGGTGGAAGTGCGCGGCAAGCAGATCTCGGCCCAGCAGGTCAGCGCCGACATCCTGCGCAAGATGAAGAAGACCGCCGAGGACTACCTGGGCGAGCCCGTCACCGAAGCCGTGATCACGGTGCCCGCGTACTTCAACGACGCCCAGCGCCAGGCCACCAAGGACGCTGGCCGCATCGCCGGTCTGGACGTGAAGCGCATCATCAACGAGCCCACTGCCGCCGCCCTGGCCTTCGGCCTGGACAAGCAGGAAAAGGGCGACCGCAAGATCGCCGTGTACGACCTGGGTGGCGGCACGTTCGACGTGTCCATCATCGAGATCGCCGACGTGGACGGCGAGAAGCAGTTCGAGGTGCTCTCCACCAACGGCGACACCTTCCTGGGCGGTGAAGACTTCGACCAGCGCATCATCGACTACATCATCGGCGAGTTCAAAAAGGAACAGGGTGTCGACCTGTCCAAGGACGTGCTCGCCCTGCAGCGCCTGAAGGAAGCCGCCGAGAAGGCCAAGATCGAGCTCTCCAGCTCGGCCGCGACCGACCTGAACCTGCCCTACATCACCGCGGACGCCTCGGGTCCCAAGCACCTGAACATCAAGCTCACGCGCGCCAAGCTCGAAGCGCTGGTGGAGGAGCTGATCGAGCGCACCATCGCGCCCTGCCGCACGGCCATCAAGGACGCCGGCATCAGCGTCTCCGACATCCACGACGTGATCCTGGTCGGCGGCATGACCCGCATGCCCAAGGTGCAGGAGAAGGTGAAGGAGTTCTTCGGCAAGGAGCCGCGCAAGGACGTGAACCCCGACGAAGCCGTGGCCGTGGGGGCCGCCATCCAGGGCCAGGTGCTCTCCGGCGACCGCAAGGACGTGCTGCTGCTCGACGTGACCCCGCTGAGCCTGGGCATCGAGACCATGGGTGGCGTGATGACCAAGATGATCGCCAAGAACACCACGATCCCGACCAAGTTCTCGCAGGTCTTCTCCACCGCCGAGGACAACCAGCCGGCCGTGACCATCAAGGTGTTCCAGGGCGAACGCGAGATCGCCTCGGGCAACAAGCTGCTCGGTGAGTTCAACCTCGAAGGCATCCCCAGCGCACCGCGCGGCATGCCGCAGATCGAGGTGTCGTTCGACATCGACGCCAACGGCATCCTGCACGTGGGCGCCAAGGACAAGGGCACCGGCAAGGAAAACAAGATCACCATCAAGGCGAACTCGGGCCTGTCGGAAGACGAGATCCAGCAGATGGTGAAGGACGCCGAGCTCAACGCCGCCGACGACAAGAAGAAGGTCGAGCTGGTGCAGGCCCGCAACCAGGCCGAAGCCATGGTGCACAGCGTGAAGAAGTCGCTGGGCGAGCACGGCGACAAGCTCGAAGGCGCCGAGAAGGAGGCCATCGAAGCCGCGCTGAAGGACGTGGAAGAAGCCGCCAAGGGCGATGACAAGGAAGCCATCGAGGCCAAGACCGAAGCCCTGATGGCCGCCAGCCAGAAGCTCGGCGAGAAGGTCTACGCCGCCTCACAGGCCGAAGCCGCCGCTGCGGGCGGTGCCGCTGAAGGCGCCGAACCGCAAGGCAGCAGCAAGCCGGCCGACGACGACGTGGTCGACGCCGAAGTCAAGGAAGTCAAGAAGGGCTGATCGGGGGCCCGCTTCCGATCATCACTCGCCGCGTCCGGGCAACCTGACGCGGCGTTTGTGTTCCACCCAAGCAGTTAGAGACCATGGCTAAACGCGATTTTTACGAAGTGCTGGGCGTGCCCAAGAACGCCGGCGACGACGAGATCAAGAAGGCGTATCGCAAGCTGGCGATGAAGCACCACCCCGACCGCAACCAGGGTGATGCGGCCAAGGCGGCCGAAGAGAAGTTCAAGGAGGCCAAGGAGGCCTACGAGATGCTGTCGGACCCGCAGAAGAAGGCGGCCTACGACCAGTACGGCCACGCGGGTGTGGACCCCAACATGCGCGGTGGCCCGGGTGGCGCCGAGGGCTTCGGCGGTTTCGGCGATGCGTTCGGCGACATCTTCGGCGACATCTTCGGTGGTGCGCGCGGCGGTCAGCGCGGCGGGCGCCAGGTGTACCGGGGCGCCGACCTGTCCTACGCGATGGAAATCTCGCTGGAAGAAGCTGCCGCCGGCAAGGAGACGCAGATCCGCATCCCCTCATGGGACAACTGCGAAACCTGCAGTGGCACCGGCGCCAAGCCCGGCACCAGCGTGAAGACCTGCACCACCTGCCACGGCCAGGGTTCGGTGCAGATGCGCCAGGGCTTCTTCAGCGTGCAACAGACCTGCCCGACCTGCCACGGCCAGGGCAAGATCATTCCCGAGCCCTGCACCACCTGCCATGGCCAGGGCAAGATCAAGCGCCAGAAGACGCTGGAGATCAAGATCCCCGCCGGCATCGACGACGGCCAGCGCATCCGCAGCACCGGCAACGGCGAACCGGGCCAGAACGGCGGCCCCTCGGGCGACCTCTACATCGAAGTGCGACTGCGCAAGCACGACATCTTCGAACGCGAGGGCGACGACCTGCATTGCCAGGTGCCGGTGAGCATGACGGTGGCCGCCCTGGGCGGCGAGATCGACGTGCCCACGCTGGCGGGCAAGGCCACCATCGACCTGCCCGAAGGCACGCAGAGCGGCAAGACTTTCCGCCTGCGCGGCAAGGGCGTCAAGGGCGTGCGCAGCAGCTACCCCGGTGACCTGTACTGCCACGTGGCGGTGGAAACGCCGATCAAGCTCACCGAGCACCAGCGCAAGCTGCTCAAGGAGCTGGACGAGTCGTTCAAGAAGGGTGGCCACAAGCACAGCCCGAACGACAAGGGCTGGTTCGAGAAGGCCAAGTCGTTCTTCAGCTGAGGCTTGGAACGCTCAGAAAAAAGCGACGCCTCGGCGTCGCTTTTTTTTCGGGCAGCGCTTCAGGGGCTCGGCCGGTACACCACCTTGAAGCGCTCGCAGGCCAACGGCATGTCTTCGGTGAAGGCGCGCCCATGCAAGGCGCACTCGCGCTGGAAGAACTGCGCATGCGCTTCGCGCCAGTACGTCAGCGAGCCATCCCCCTCGCCCTCCGTGGCCGCGAACTCGGCGCTGACCTGGTGGAAGGGAACCACGTCAACCGCCACGGTTTCGATGACGCATTGCGGCACACCGGCCCAGTTGGTCACGACGCTGAGGTCGCCCGGCTCCGGCGCGTGCCTGCCCTGCGCCTCGAAAGTCCAGACGGCCGAGGCCGTCGCGCGCTTCGTGCCGGACAGCACGAGTTCAGCGAGCGAATCCGCCAGGGCCTCGCTGTCGGCGAAGTAGAACGCTTCGTAGAAACGCGATTCGTCGACGCCGGCGGTCGACGCGACAAAGGCCCGCCAGAACTCGGCGATGGGGGGAGGCATGGGTGACATGGCCGGTATTGTGCGGGAGGCGCTCACCGCCTCAGGGCTTGGCGCCACCCGCAGCCCCGCTATGCGGCCAGCTTGATGAACTGCTCCGCGCTCTGCAACGTGCCCCGCTTCTCGAGGCAGGCGAGCTTGTCCAGCAGGTGCGCCGTGCACAAGCCGGTCAGGCCGCCTGGCGCAGCAAAGCCATGGCATGGCTGTCGATGAATTGGCCGTCCACCCGGAACGCCTGCCGTTGCACGCCTTCGTGCTGAAAGCCCAGGCGCTCGTAGAGCGTGCGCGCGTTGGGGTTGTCCGCGCGCACGGTGAGTTCGATGCGCGTCAGGCCCTGGCGCCACGCCTTGTCGATGGCGGCGGCCATGAGCTGCCTGCCCAGGCCCCGGTGCCTCGCCGAAGGCAACAGGCCAATGCCCAGGACGCCGATGTGCGCCCGCGCCTGACCAAACACCGGCAGCACATCGCACCAGCCAACCACCGCGCCGTCCAGCAGCGCGACGAAATGCGGGCGATCCTGGTCCAGGTTCTGCCGGAAGAAGGCGATGGCCTCGGTCAGGGGCGGTGCCTGCGTCAGCGCGAGAAAGCGCTTTTCGCGCGCCACCGCATCGAGCACCAGGTGAAGCTCGGTGAAATGGGGTTCGGCCAGGGGCGTGATCGACAAGTTCATCCAGCCCGACTGTACCGGCGCTCCCTATCCCCTTCATTGACAACATCGATTGGCCTGCGTTGATAGTTTTTGTCAAACTAAAAGCCACTTTCCATTCGACGCAGGAGCTTCCATGGCTGAACTGATCCGACAAGTCCGACCCGCCTGGGTGCAGCTGCAGCAACTTCCGCTGCCGCCCCACGCCCTGCGCAACGCCCTGCTGGCCCTGGGCACCGGCCTGCTGGTGATGGCGGGCCTGGCCTCGCTCAGCACCTTCTGGGCGCCCACGCGCGCCTGGTGGGACGCAGCCGAACACGGCAGCGCCATGGCGGCCGGCGTGCAGGCCTCGCTGCTGGCCGCGGTGGCCACCGCCGTGGGCGCGCTGCCGGTGTTCCTGGTGCAGCGCGTGAGCAAGCTGCAGGAGGCCGCCCTGCTGTCGTTCTCGGCCGGCGTGATGCTGGCGGCGGCGATCTTCGCGCTCCTGCTGCCCTCGCTCGACGCGGGGCAGGCCCTCTTCGGTGGCCGCGTGAGCGCTGCCGCGCTCAGCGGTGTGGGCCTGGCGCTGGGCATGGGGCTGATGCTCGTGGTGGACCGCTTCACGCCGCACGAACACGCGGTGCTGCCGCCAGCGGCGCAGGGTCACGCGGTTTCTCACACCGCTGGCGCGGTGCAGGGTGCCAAGCTCATGGTGCTGGCCATCCTGATCCACAACGTGCCCGAAGGCCTGGCTGTGGGCGCCGCCTATGCCGGCCCGCAGGACGCGGCGGGCGCGCAGGCCGGCGCCTCGGTGGCCCTGGCCATCGGCCTGCAGAACATGCCCGAGGGCCTGATCGTGGCCATGGCGCTGCGCACGCTGGGCCGCAGCGCGGCGCAGGCCTGGGGCGTGGCCGCGCTCACCGGCCTGGCCGAGCCGCTGGGGGCCATCCTCGGCCTCGCGGTGCTGGGCAGCCTGCCGGCGTTCTACCCGCTGGGACTGGCCCTGGCGGCCGGCGCGATGCTGTTCGTGGTGAGCCACGAGATCATTCCCGAGACGCACCGCAACGGCTTCGAAACCCTGGCCACGGGCACGCTGCTGGCGGGTTTCGTGTTCATGCTGTTACTCGATGCCGCATTGAACTGAAGCCCCTGGCGGGGTGCGTGGCTAAGATCGGGCGCATGAAAGCCCGACGCCCCGCCCCGCACCTGCTCGCCGCCCTCTGCACCGCCCTGTTCGCCACCGCCGGCCAGGCACAGGCCCCCAGCCCCACCCCGGCGCCCGCGCCCCAGGAATTCGAGAACTGCCTGAACACGCTGCGCGCCCCCGCCCGCGCGGTGGGCGTGAGCGAGGCGACCTTCACGCAGCACACGCTGGGCCTGGCGCCCGACATGAGCGTGATCGACAAGCTGAACTTCCAGCCCGAGTTCCGCACCGCGATCTGGGACTACCTCGCCGGCCTGGTGGACGATCAGCGCGTGGCCGAGGGCCAGGCCATGCTGGCGCTGCACGCGGAGACGCTCAGGCGGGTGCAGGAGCGCTTCGGCGTGGACCCCGCCACGGTGGTGGCGGTGTGGGGAGTGGAGAGCAATTTCGGCCAGACCTTCGGCAAGTCGCCGCTGGTGCAGTCGCTGGGCACGCTGTCCTGCTTCGGGCGGCGGCAGGCCTATTTCCGCACCGAGTTCTACGCCACGCTGCGCATCCTGCAGGCCGGGCACATCGCGCCCAACCGGCTGGTGGGTTCGTGGGCCGGCGCGTTCGGCCACACGCAGTTCATGCCCAGCACCTTCGAGCGGCTGGCGGTGGACTTCGATGGCGACGGCCGCGCCGACCTGATGGACAGCACGCCCGACGCCCTGGCCTCGACCGCGAACTTCCTCGCCAAGGCCGGCTGGCAGAGCGGCCAGCCCTGGGGCTTCGAGGTGAAGCTGCCCCCCGGCTTCAACGCCAGCAGCGAAGGCCGCCGCACCAAGCGCACCATGGAAGACTGGGTGGCGCGCGGCGTGAAGCGGGTGGATGGCTCGCCCCTGCCGGCCAGCGGCAGCGCCGGCCTGCTCACCCCCGCCGGCCCGCAAGGCCCGGCCTTCCTGGTGCTGCGCAACTTCGACGCGATCTACAGCTACAACGCGGCCGAGAGCTACGGCCTGGCGATCGCGCACCTGTCGGACCGCCTGCGCGGCGGCGGCCCCTTCGTCACGCCCTGGCCCACCGACGACCCGGGCCTCTCGCGCGCCGAGCGCCGCGAGGTGCAGACGCTGCTGATCGCGCGCGGCCACGACATCGGCGAGGTGGACGGCATGCTCGGCGACAAGAGCCGCGTGGCAATCCGCGCCGAGCAGGCGCGCCTGGGGCAGGAGCCCAGCGGGCGCGCCGGCCAGAAGCTGCTGAAGGCGCTGCGCGGCAGCTGAAATCAGCGGCCCGCGCGGGCCAGGTTGCGCGCCAGGCGCTCGCCGGCCGCGCGCAGGCGCTCGTGCAGCGCGGGCGGCTCCAGCACGTCGAAGTCCACGTCCATCGCCATGAGCCAGTAGGCCAGCGAGTCCAGTGAATCCAGTTGGCCGGCGCCACACCGCATGAGACAGCGCGTGTCGTCGATGGCCTCCAGCGTGGCGGCCGAGGCCGGGATGATGCGCGCCATCGCCTCGCGGGGCCGGTGCAGCACCACGCGCGCCTCGTCGCCGTGCTGCACCCCCGCCAGCGTGCCCGAGACATAGGCGCGCAGGTCGCCCGCCGGCGCGGCCCGTGGCGTGAAGTGCGCGCCGGTGCTTGGCGCGCCTTCCACGCGGTCGATGCGGAAGGTGCGCCAGTCGTCGCGCGCGGGGTCCCAGGCCACCAGGTACCAACGGCTGCCGGTGTGCACCAGGCCTTGCGGCTCCACCGTGCGCACGCTGCTCTGGCCGCGCATGTCGCGGTAGTGGAAGCCCACCTGCAACTGGTCGCGGCAGGCGACGGCCAGCAGGGCCAGCACCCCCGCGTCGATGGTCGGTCCGCCGCGCTGCAAGGGCACGATGGCCGAGCGCAGCGCGCCGGTGCGGCGGCGCAGCCGGGTGGGCATCACCTGCTCCAGCTTCACCAGGGCGCGCAGCGAGCTCTCTTCCACCCCGCTCACGGTACCCGAGGCGGCGACCTGCAGCGCGATGGCCACGGCCAGGGCCTCTTCGTCGTCCAGCAGCAGCGGCGGCAGCGACTGGCCCGCGCGAAACGCATACCCACCCGCCACGCCGCTGCTGGCGTGGATGGGGTAGCCGAGCTGGCGCAGTCGGTCGATGTCACGGCGCAGGGTGCGGGGATGCACCTCCAGCCGCTCGGCCAGCTCAGTACCCGCCCAGTGGCTGCGGGTCTGCAGCAGGGACAACACGCGCAGCAGCCGCGAAGAGGATGAAAGCATGGGCATCACTCTACCTCTGATCGAGGGCCGAATCTGTCCGCAATAGGCGCGACATTGCAGGCACGTGCCGACGCGGTGTCGGCCGATCATTCAAGCCTTTTCAGGAGCCCACCATGTCCCAGATCGTTCTCTACTGGCACCCCATGTCCAGCGCCACCCCGGTCGCCTGCGCCCTCGCGGAACTCGGCGTGAAGCACGACCGCGTGAAGATCGACATCACGAAAGGCGAACAGCGCCGCCCCGACTACCTGGCCCTCAACCCCAACGGCAAGGTGCCCACCATGACGGTGGACGGCGCGCCGATGTTCGAGGCTGTGGCGATCGAGATGTGGCTGGGCGAAACCTATGGCGTGAAGAAGGGCCTGTGGCCGGCCGAAGGCACGCCCGAGCGCCTGCAGGCGATGGCGTGGAGCACCTGGGCGTACGTGACCTACGGCGCGCAGCTGGTGCGCCTGCAGGCCGCGCGCGACCTGGGCACGCCCGACGACGCGCACGGCACCTCGGCGCACCAGGGGCTCGACGACTTGCTCGCGCTGCTCGACGCGCGCCTGGCGGCCCAGCCCTGGATGCTGGGGCAGGCTTACACGCTGGTGGACCTGATCGTGGGCTCGGTGATCGGCTACAGCGCCTACATCGGCGCGCCGGTGGGCTCGCACCCGCACGTGGCGGCCTGGCTGGGCAAGGTGCAGGCCCGGCCGGCGATGCAGATCGACGCCTGAGCGAAAGCCTCAAGCCTCCAGCGACAGGCGCGAGAGGCGTTCTCGCCAATCCGCTTCAGGCGAAGGCATCCGCATGGCCTTCATGCAGCGGGACAAACGGCCGTCCCGCTCCAGCAGAAGCTCCTTGCCCTGCGCGAAGGCCTTGTCGATGCCTTTGCCGTAGGCGCGCCGGGCCTTGGCCGCGCCAGCGGCGTTCAGCACGTGGTCGTGCGCCAGCATCGAGAGGTCGATGAGATCCCGGCTCATCATCGCGTCGTCGGCATACCGGTCCGCGCTTGAGCAGCACCTGAACGTCCAGGCGCTCCAGAATCGCCGCGATGCGCTGGTGGTGCTCACGCTCAAACAAGCAGCACCCCCTTGCCTACCGTGTTCGTCAGCTTCTTGAGCACAGCCGCTTCCTTGCCGACGATCTTCTCGGGCTCGATGTGCCGCCAGTTGCGTTCGTACAGGCCGAACACCTCCTCCGGCGTGAGCTTCGTGTCCTCATCGGGCAGGTGCCATGCCGCCACCGTCCGCAGGTACGGCAGATCCTTCAAGGCGATCAGGCGCGGCAACGGGGGCCGCTTCGGTGCCAACAGGCGGGCATCGCGCAACCCATGCCCCACACGGTCGTCCCGGGCCAGCAAGGTCAGATCGCTCGCCATCCCCAGTGCCCCGAGCACCCGGGTGAGCGTGCCCAGGCTGGCCGCCGCCGGCTCCCCCACCTCCAGCCGATGGAGCGTGACGCGGGTGATGCCCGCGAGTTCGGCGAGCTTCTCGGCACTCATCCCTCGGCGCTTCCTCGCCAGACGCAGTCGCATGCCCAGCTCCGCCAGCAATTGGGCGTCGTCGTCAAGCGGTTGAGCATAGGTCGGCATGAATCGTATTTCATACAAAATACGCCGTTTTGATCAACAAAATATCCAAATTACAGCTTCACCGCCGTGCCGCTCACCGCGACCATCATCATCCCGTTGGTCTCGCCCAGCACCTCGTAATCGAAGTCGATGCCGATCACGCCGGTGGCGCCCATCTCGCGCGCCGATTCCATGAGGTCCTCCATGGCGGCGTCGCGCGCGCCCGAGAGGGCGCGCTCGTAGCCACCGGCGCGCCCACCC
>JAGKSX010000066.1 GCA_018993155.1 Hydrogenophaga sp. | reverse complement strand
TCCGGCGCCCCGGCGCCCTCAGGGGGGCGGGCCCTGGCGGGGTTGGCGGCAAGGCCCGCGCGCAGGGCGGTCACGTTCCCCCCATCGTCCGCGCCCAGATGGCGCAGGCGTTCTCGGGTACGACCGCGCCGCGCCAGGCGATCCCCTGATCCGGCCGCACCAGCAGCAGGCCTTCATCCAGCAGGTCGCCCACCTTTTCCGCCTCCAGCAGCAGCACGGCCACGTCCAGCCCCGCCGCGCGGCCCGCCTCGGCCAGGCGCGTGGCCTCGGCCCCTGCGTGGGCCGGCGCCAGCACCGTCCATTCGAAGCCCAGCAGGTCGTACAGCGAACGCCCGCCTTCCAGCCAGCGGTGAGGCAGGCGCCCGCCCGGCTGGGTGGTCGGAACGTAGGCGTTGGCCTGATCGGACGGCACGCGAGCCGGATCGCCGAACACGATGGGCGAGGCATCCACGCGCTCGCCAAAGGTGACGCCGGGGATGTTGAACTCGCGCCGCACGTGCGCGCCCAGCACCTCGCTGGCCTGCGCGCGCAGCGCATCGCCGGCGGCGCCCTCGGCCTCGAGTTCGGCCGTCACCTCGAACAGGCCCACCGAATCCGCGAACTCGCGCGCATAGGCCGTGTTGCGCAGGCCGATCGGGCGGCGCTCCTGCTCGTAGCTGTCCAGCAGGGCGGCCCGCGCCTGGCCCTTCACCACCGCCGCGAGCTTCCAGCCCAGGTTCACCGCATCGCCCACCGCCGTGTTGTAGCCCAGGCCGCCGGTGGGCGTGAACAGGTGGGCCGCGTCGCCCGCAATGAACACGCGCCCGCGCTGGTAACGCTCGGCGACCAGCGAATGGCCCGCGATCCACACGCCGGTGGAGAGCACCTCGAAGTCGATGTCCATGCCGCTGGCCTCGGCGAAGATGCGGCGTGCGTCGTCATGCGTCCAGTCCTCCGGCTTCTCGTGCGGGTGCACGGCAGCGTGGAACGCAAACTCACCGCGCCCGTCCACTGAGGCCATGAACACGCGCCGCTCGTGGTTCACCGAGACGTACATCCAGGCGATGTCGTGGGGATACCGTTGGTAGAACGCTGGCGCGCGCAGGTAGACCGCGAACATCTTGCCGCCCATGAACTGGCGCTGCAGGCCAGTGGCGCCGCCCATCTCGATGCCCAGCGCGCCGCGCACAGCGCTGCGCGCGCCGTCGGCGCCCACCAGGTAACGCGCCCGCACCGTGACCGCGCCACCGCCCGCCGCGGGCGCCACCTGCGCCACCTGCGCCACCACCTCGTCGCCGGTGTCGTCGAAGGACAGCAGCCGCCAGCCAAAGCCGATGCGCCGGCCGGTGCGCTGCTCGGCGTGCTCGCGCAGCACGGCCTCCACGTACTTCTGCGACACGCGGTGCGGCAGCTCGGCCGCGCTCCACGAACCGGCCAGGGACTTGATCTGCTCGGTGGCCTGCGCGGCGGTGGGCAGGCGCAGGCGCGCCAGCTCGTGCCGAGCAAACCGGGTGAAGTAGGCGATGTCGGTCGGGTGGTCGCCGGGCAGGCCCAACGAGCGGATTTCCCGCGCGATGCCGATGCGGCGGAAGTGCTCCATGGTGCGCGCCTGCGTGGCATTGGCCTGCGGGTTGAAGGCCGTGGTGGCCTTGGGGTCCACCACCAGGCACGGTACATTGCGCAGGCCGAGCTCGTTGGCCAGCATCAGCCCGCAAGGGCCTGCACCCGCGATCAGCACGTCCACCCGAAGCTCGCCACCTTCGGCCTGCGCCTGTTCCAGCGTCAAGAATTCCGCCACACCCGTCTCCATCGTCGATTTAATTAGGCAACCTAAGCAAATCCATTGTACGCATGAAAACCGAAACCCCTCAACCCCGGCGCCGCGCGCCCGATGCCTGGCGCCTGGGCAACGCGGGGCGCGTGCTGGGCAACGCCGTCACGCGCTTCGAGTCGCGCGTGCTCGAACTCATGGCCGCCGCCGGCCATGCCGACACCCGGCTCTCGCATGTGAACCTGACGCGCCACCTCGATCTGGAAGGCACCCGCATCACCGAGCTGGCGCGCCGCGCCCGCATGACCAACGCCGCCATGACCGAGCTGATCGACCAGTGCGAAAGCATGGGCCTGGTGGTGCGCGAGGCCGACCCGGCCGACAAGCGGGCCCGCACGGTGCGCTTCACCGAGGCGGGCCGCGAGTGGCTCAAGGCCTTCGGTCTGGCCGTGAAGAAGGCCGAGCGGGAGATGCTGAAAGAAATCGGCCCCGAAGCGGCAGAGGTGCTGCTTCAGGGCCTGGCGCGCTACGGCGGCACGGTGGAGTCCATCCGCGTGGCGGATGCACCGCTCAGTCGATCACCACGTTCGCGTCCTTGACGAGCTTGCCGAACTTCTCGGTTTCGGCCTTGATGGTCTGGGCCATCTGCTCCGGGCTGTCGCCGATCGGGTCGGCGCCGATGTCGGCCATGCGCTGGCGGAACTCGGGCGACTTGATGATCTTCACCATCTCGCTGCTCAGGCGCGCCTGGATGTCCTTGGGCGTGGCCACCGGGGCCAGCACGCCGAACCAGGTGCCGATGTTGAAGCCCTTGAGCCCCGCTTCGTCCAGCGTCGGCACGTCGGGGAGCGCGGGCGAGCGCGTGGCCGTGGTCACGGCCAGCGGGCGCAGCTTGCCGGCCTTGATGTGCGGCAGCACCGGCGTGATGGTGTCGAACGTCATCAGGATCTGACCGCCGAGCAGGTCGGTCGCCAGCGGGCCGCTGCCCTTGTAGGCGATGTGCGTGAGCTTCGCGCCGGTGTTGTTCTGGAACTGCGTGCCGATCAGGTGCTGGGCCGTGCCGTTGCCGTTGGAGCCGTAGTTCGCCTTCGCGGGGTCGGCCTTGAGCAGGGCCACGAGTTCGTTCACGTTCTTCGCGGGCGTGGTGGCGTTGACCACCAGCACGTTGGGCACCATGGCGATCGTGGTGAGCGGCGCGAGGTCCTTCTGGAAGTCGTAGGGCAGCTTCTTGTAGACGCTGGTCGCGATGGTGTGGTGCACCGCGCCCACCAGCAGCGTGTAGCCGTCGGGCCGGGCCTTGGCCACGAAGTCCGCACCGATGGTGGCGCCCGCGCCCGGCTTGCTCTCGATCACGACCGGCTGCCCCAGGCTCTGCTGCAGGCGCTCGCCCAGCGCGCGGGCCAGCACGTCGGTGGTGCCCCCGGCCGGGAACGGCACGATGAGCGTGATGGGCCGGGCGGGCCAGGCCTGGGCCATGGCGCCGGTCACGGTCATGGCGGCGGCGAAGGCCAGGCCTTGACGGACAAGGCGACGCGGAATGGTTCGGATGTTTTTCATGCTTGTCTCCATAAGGCACGGTGTGCCTGTGTATCGCCGGACGAACTGCCCGGTCGTTGCGCGGAATGCGCGAAATCTCACAAAGAAACCCCTGCGTTTCACCCAGCCGGCACGGGCCCCGCACCGCACGGCGACAACGCCACCAGAGGCATCAAGGGTCCGGCTCCGCCGGCCCGAGATGCCGTTCCCCCTCGAAGCGCCGAAGGCGCACCACGGAGGGGGGAAGCCGCGCAGCGGCGCAGGGGGGTGTCCATGTCAGGCGGCTTTTCGCTGCAGGCTGGCGGTGAGCAGCGCACACACGGCCTGCGTGACCTGCACGGTGGTGGCCTTGCCGCCCAGGTCGCCGGTGTGCAGCGCGGGGTTGGCCGTGACCTGCTCGATGGCCTGCATGAGGCGCTGCGCGGCGTCGAATTCGCCCAGGTGCTCGAGCAGCATCACACAGCTCCAGAAGGTGCCGACCGGGTTGGCCAGGCCCTTGCCCATGATGTCGAAGGCCGAGCCGTGGATGGGCTCGAACATCGAGGGGTAACGGTGCTCGGGGTCGATGTTGCCGGTGGGCGCGATGCCCAGGCTGCCCGCCAGCGCGGCGGCGAGGTCGCTCAGGATGTCGGCATGGAGGTTGGTCGCGACGATGGTGTCCAGCGTGGCGGGGCGGTTCACCATGCGGGCGGTGGCGGCGTCCACCAGCTCCTTGTCCCAGGTCACGTCCGGGAACTCTTTTGCGATCTGCACCGCGATCTCGTCCCACATCACCATGGCGTGGCGCTGCGCGTTGCTCTTGGTGATCACCGTCAGCAGCTTGCGGGGCCGCGACTGCGCCAGCTTGAACGCGAAGCGCATGATGCGCTCCACGCCGACGCGGGTCATCATGCTCACGTCGGTGGCCGCCTCGATCGGGTGGCCCTGGTGCACGCGGCCGCCCACGCCGGCGTATTCGCCCTCGGAGTTTTCGCGCACGATCACCCAGTTCAGGTCCTCGGCCTTGCAGCGCTTGAGCGGTGCGTCGATGCCGGGCAGGATGCGCGTGGGGCGCACGTTGGCGTACTGGTCGAAGCCCTGACAGATCTTCAGGCGCAGGCCCCAGAGGGTGATGTGGTCAGGGATGTGCGGATCGCCCGCGGAGCCGAACAGGATCGCGTCCTTGCCGCGCAGCGCATCCAGGCCGTCGGCCGGCATCATCTCGCCGTGCTGGCGGTAATAGTCGCCGCCCCAGCCGAAGTCCTCGAACTGGAAGCGGAAGGTGTGGCTGGTGGCGGCCAGCGCCTCCAGCACCTGCTGGCCGGCGGGCACGACTTCCTTGCCGATGCCGTCTCCGGGAATGGTTGCGATGGCGTAGGTCTTCATGGTGTCTCGTGTGGGAGGTGGGTCGATGGATGGACTGTAGGGATTCGACAGGCCGCTGAAACACCGCTAAAGTGAATCCATCGTTAACCCCAATTCAACAATGAGAAGCCCATGAGTTCCGCCATTCAGCCCGCTGACCTGGGTTTCTTCTCGGTGCTCGCCAGCGCCGGCAGCCTGAGCGCGGCCGCGCGCGAGCTCGGCGTCACTACCCCGGCGGTGAGCAAGCACCTGGCGCAGATGGAATCGCGCGTGGGCGTGGCCCTGCTCAACCGCACCACGCGGCGCATGAGCCTCACGCCCGAAGGCGAGGTGTATCTGCAGCACGCGCGCCGCATCCTCGGCGAGATCGACGACATGGAAGAGCTGCTCGGCGTCTCGCGCTCCACGCCCACCGGCCTGCTGCGCGTCAACGCCACGCTGGGCTTTGGCCGCAGCCACGTGGCGCCGCTCATCTCGCGCTTCGTGCGCAAGCACCCGCAGGTGGAGGTGCAGCTGCAACTCTCGGTCAATCCGCCTCCGCTCACCGACGACGCCTTCGACGTGTGCATCCGCTTCGGCGCACCGCCCGACTCGCGCATGATCGCGCGCCAGATCGCGCCCAACCGGCGCCTGCTCTGCGCCTCGCCCGCCTACCTGGCCCGACACGGCGTGCCCAAGGTGCCGCACGACCTCACCCGACACAACTGCATCGGCATCCGCCAGGGCGAGGAAGCGTATGGCGTGTGGCGCCTCTCCAGCGGGCGCGGAAAAACGGTGAGCACCGAGGCCGTGAAGACGCGCGGCAACCTGACCACCAACGACGGCGAGATCGCCGTCAACTGGGCGCTGGACGGCCATGGTGTGCTGATGCGCGCCGAATGGGACATCGAGCGCTACCTGCGCAACGGGCGTCTGGTGCAGGTGCTGCCGCAGTACTTCACGCCCGACGCCTCCATCCACGCGGTCTACCCGCAGCGCCACCAGCTGGCTGCGCGCGTGCGGGCCTTCGTGGACTTCGTGGCGCTGGCCTTCACGCAGCAGGCCGCGGTGAGCAAGTAGGCGAAGAGGCGCGCGGCAAGTTCCTGGGGCGGTCCGATGCGGCGCCTCCCCCATGTGTGCATCGGCTTGCGGGCCGGCGCGCATAGACTGCCTGCACCTCCATCCAACGGGAAGGACCACGCCATGGTGGCCAACGCGAACGCCGACGACATCCCCCCTGAACTGGCGCGGGCCATCCAGCAGACGCAGGTCGAGCGCGAGCGCGTTCGCCAGGCGCACCCCGAGCTTTTTGCCGCGGTGTCGGGTGCCATGTTCCGCCGCGATCCCGTCGAGATCAACTACCACTTCAACACCGACGAGTACGACGCGGAAGCGGGCACGGTGATCCCGAGGCTGCAGGACTGCCAGTCCGCCCAGGAGGTCGCCGCCGTGCTGCACGAGGAGTTCGTGCGCTGGTTCGGCACGGAGACGGCCGGGCCGCGCGAGCGCTATCACGAACTGTCGCAAGACATCTGGGCGCTGTGGACGGCGCCCACGACCTGACCGGCTGCACGGCCGTGAGGGTATCCAGCGGACGGCATTGCCTATATTCTTCGTCAGGGCCCGGCCGCGCCGCCGCCCGACTTCCCTCTCAACAAAGCAGGAGACCCACATGATCGACAAGGCTCAGGCCGACATGGCCAAAACGCTCTGGGAACAATCCAAGGCGGCCGCCCAGCAGGCCCACGAAGCTTGGTGGATGGTGCTGAAGTCCCAGAAGGCGCTGCTGGACTCCATGCGCGGGGTGGGCATGCCGTTCGAGGTGGCGGCGGACCAGTTCGAGAAGCTGATGCAGTTCCATGCCGAGCAGCACAAGGCCGCGCTGGACTACATGGACAAGATGTCCGTCGACTACGGGCGGGCCGTCGCCAAACAGAAGAAGTGACGCGGCCCGCCCTGCGGGCAGCGTCCATCTCCGTCCTCACCCTGCTGCTGCTCGGCGGTGGGTGGCCCACCCAGGCGGCGGAGCATCCCACCGACCTGCGCCGGTTCCTGGAGCGGCGCGAGGAATGCGACCACTGGCGCGGTGAAGCAGGCTACGACAAGGCGCGGCAGGCCGACATCGACCGTGGCGTGTGCCGCACCTGCACGGGCACGGACGCCGAACTCGCGCGGCTCAGGAAGAAGTACCGGGCCAACCCCGGCGTGATGGACCTGCTGGATGAGCTGGAGGACCGGATCGAAGGGCCCGACAAGGCCGCCGCGACACGCTTCTGCCGCCGCATCCAGCCACAGAAGCGGCCGCAGAACGACCGGCCGTTCAGTCCCCCTAGCCCTGCGGCAACCGGGCGATCACCTTGATCTCGAACTGGAAACCGTAGAGCCAGGTCACGCCGACACCGGTCAGCGTCGGATGCGGCGCTTCGCCCCAGTATTCGGGCACGATGCCCCAGACTTTCTCGAAGTTCGCTTCGGGATCCACCAGGAAGACGGTCACGTCCACCACGTCGTCGAAGGAGCAGCCGGCGGCTTTCAGGATGGCGTTCAGGTTGTCGAACGCACGGCGGACCTGCGCGTCCAGTTCGGGCTCGGGTAATCCGTCTTCCCGGCTGCCGACCTGCCCCGAAACGAACAGGAAGCCGTTGGAGCGGATCGCCGGTGAATAGCGGTTTCTCTCGTAGAGCGCCTGCCGCCCGGCGGGAAAGACAACGTCGCGTGGGGCCATGGGTGGAATTCCTTCTTGAAGGGGTCGAAGCGACCCGTTGATGCGATGAAGGGACTTTAGGGACGTCGGTCACGCAGATAAACAGGCCAGGCCAACAATCACTGTTTGCACAATCCAAACAATCTTTGGACCGTCAAGGAGCCTCGATGGACCGTTTCGATGCGATGCAGGCGTTCGCGCGGGTGGTGGAGACAGGCAGCTTCACCAAGGCCGCCGAGACGCTGCGCGTGAGCAAAACCAGCGTGACGCAGCTGGTGCAGCAACTGGAAGCCCGCTTGCGCGTGAAGCTGCTCAACCGCACCACACGCAAGGTCAACGTGACGGCCGATGGCGCGGCGTACCACGAACGCGTGGTGCGGTTGCTGGCGGACATGGACGACGCCGAAACGAGCCTGTCCAGCGCGTCGGCCTTGCCCAGGGGCCGGTTGCGGGTGGACGTGCCCAGCCCGCTGGCCCGCACGATCCTGGTGCCGGCGCTGCCTGCCTTCCACGCGCGCTACCCCGACATCCAGCTCGACATGGGCGTGAGCGACCGCGTGGTGGACCTGATCGACGAAAACGTGGACTGCGTGGTGCGCGGCGGCGAGCTCAGGGACCAGTCGCTGATGGCCCGCCGCGTGGGCGATCTGCCGTTGGGCGTGTACGCCGCGCCGAGCTACCTGGCCCTGGCAGGCACGCCCACGCACCCGAGGGAGCTGGACGGCACGCACCACCGCATCGTGGGTTTCATCTGGGCCCGCACGGGCAAGGCCGTGTCCTACGCCATGCACCGGGACACCGAACGCGTCGAGGTGCAGGGCCGCCACGTGCTCTCGGTCGACGACGGCAATGCCTACCTCGCCGCTGGCATCGCCGGCCTGGGCATTCTCTGGCTGCCGCGCTACATGGCGCGGCAGCCGCTGGCGCAAGGCGAACTGGTGCCCTTGTTCGCCGGTTGGCGGCTTGATCCGATGCCGCTGTACGTGGCATATCCGCCGAACCGGCACGTCAGCACCAAGCTGCGGGTGTTCATCGACTGGGTCGTCGACCTGATGGCCGAGCACGCGCCGGTCGGCGCACCCCAGAAACAGGGCGCGGACACACGGTAGGACTGTCGATCTCCCCGGGCCTGATTCGTCGTAAGGTCAGGTGAGGCGCGTGGGCGCCCGCCTTCCCTTGTTCCATACCCCAGGAGATTCAGCATGAAATACATCGATGGATTCGTGGCCGCCGTGCCCAGCGACAAGCAGAAGGAGTACCTCGAACACGCCCGCCTGGCGGCCGTGGTCTTCAAGGAGTTCGGCGCGCTGAGCGTCGTGGAAACCTGGGGCGACGACGTGCCCGACGGCAAGCTGACCTCGTTCCCCATGGCCGTGCAGCGCAAGCCGGACGAAACCGTGGTCTTCTCCTGGATCACCTGGCCTTCGCGCGCCAGGCGCGACGAGGGCATGAAGAAGTTCATGGAAGACCCGCGCGTGAAGGACATGAAGATGCCCTTCGACGGCCAGCGCATGATCTACGGCGGCTTCGAGGTGATCCTCAACGCCTGAGCGGCGGGTGCGCCCGGACGCGCCCGCAAGCCACGCGCGTCACCGCTGGGCACCACGCGCAGGGCGTGGCTGAGGAGGAGTGCACCGCCCTCAGCCCCGCCGCCTCACTCCTCGCGGCCGCCGGCGATGCCCAGCAGGGCCAGCAGGCTCTGGAAGATGTTGAACAGGCTCAGGTACACGCCCAGGGTGGCGGTGATGTAGTTGGTCTCCTCGCCGTCGCGCACGCGCTTGAGGTCGTACAGGATGAAGGCCGAGAAGATGCCGATGGCCAGCACGGAGAGCGTGATCATGAGCGCGCCGGACTGGATGAACACGTTGGCGATGCCGGCCACGAGCAGCATGATCATGCCGATGAACAGGAACTTGCCCATGTTGCCCAGGTCGCGCTTGATGACGGTGGACAGCGTGGCCATGCCGAGGAAGATCACGCCGGTGCCGGTGAAGGCGGTCATGATCAGGCCCGCGCCGTTGGCCAGGCCGAGCACCGAGCCGATCAGGCGCGAGAGCATCAGGCCCATGAAGAAGGTGAAGGCCAGCAGCACGGGCACGCCGGCGGCGGAGTTCTTGGTCTTCTCGATCGCGAACATGAAGGCGAAGGCGCCGCCCAGGAAGACGGCGATGCCGAGGAAGCCGGTGAGCGGCGCGGTGATGCCGGTGACCACGCCGAGCCAGGCGCCCAGCACGGTGGGGATCATGGAGAGCGCAAGCAGCCAGTAGGTGTTGCGCAGCACGCGGTTGCGTTCAACGGCAAGGGCCTGGCCGGCGGCGGCGGGGGAGGAGAGGTCGAGATGCGGGTTCATGGGGGTCCTTGAAAAAACAACGGATGGTTGAGTGAGTGAGAGAAGAAGAAACGGTGTTCAGCTGCCCTGGCGGGCGGCCAAGGCCTGCCGCTTGGCGCGGGCGCGGATGTTGAGCGCCTCGACCGCGAGCGAGAAGGCCATGGCGGCGTAGATGTAACCCTTGGGCACTTCGCGGTCGAAGGCCTCGGCGGTGAGCGCCATGCCCACCATGACCAGGAAAGCCAGGGCCAGCACCTTGACGGAGGGGTGGGCGTCCACGAAATTGCCGATCGGCCGGGCCGCCACCAGCATCACGCCGACCGACACGACCACGGCGGCCACCATCACGCTGATCTGGTCGACCATGCCCACGGCGGTGATGACCGAGTCGAGCGAGAACACGATGTCGATGATGGCGATCTGGCCGATGATTCCCCAGAACAGTTTGCTGCCGGCGGCCTTGAGCTCGGCGCTGTCGGTCTCCGCCGGGCCGTGCTGCTCGCGCGCCTCGACCTCGACGAAGATTTCGTGCGAAGCCTTGTAGAGCAGGAACAGGCCACCCAGCAGCAGCACGATGTCGCGCCCGCTGATGCCCTGGCCGACCACGGTGAACAGGTCGGCCGTGAGGCCCATGATCCAGCTCAGGGTGAACAGCAGCGCCAGCCGCGAGACCATGGCAAAGCCCAGGCCGAGGCGGCGGGCCTTGTCGCGCAGGTGCGGCGGCAGCCGGCCCACGAGGATCGAGATGAAGATGATGTTGTCGATGCCGAGCACGATTTCGAGCGCGGTGAGCATCGCGAACGCGATCCAGACATTGGGGTCGGTGAGCAGTTCCATGGAACGGGGCGCCAGCGGCCTGGCGAAAAAAGGGGACACCTGGGCGCCGGAGCGGCCTCAGGGCCGCGCGGCGGAAACGGTCAGGCGAGGGCGAGCAGGCTGCGGGGCGGTCGCTGGAGCCCGTCGAGCACGGGCGGCGTGAGGTCTTGCGCCGGGGGCGCCGACGGTGTGCGCAGGTGTTCGCCCGGGCCGGACGTGGCGATGGGCGCATCCAGGCACTCGGGCAGGTCGGCCTGGGCGTCGGTCGGGCCATGCCCGGGCCAGTGGTCGGCGCTCAGGCCGTCGTCGGGCGCCGGCTGGGCGGCGGTGGCCGCCACCTCGATCACCAGGCTCTGCGCAGGGCTGGCCTGAACGGCTTCCACCCCATGGGAAGGCCCGAATGCCCACGCACCCACACTCAGGAAGAGGTGCAGGGCGAAGACGGCGGCAAGCCAAGGGCGCATGGTCGGGCCAGTATACCGGCGCCCCCGTTCGGGCGTGTGATCAGCCGGCCGCCGGGCGGCTGGCCTGGCCGCGCTGCAGCAGCGCCATGGCCACCGCGGCGCAGGCCGAGAGCGCGAGCATCAGCCAGCCCAGGTTCACCGCGCCATCGTGCGGCACGAGGCCCACCACGAAACCGCCCACCGCACCCATGAGCTGCTGCATCAGGCCGGCCACGGCGGCGGCCGCGCCCGCCAGCGCCGGCAACAGGCCCACGGTGCCGATGAGCGTGGGCGGCACCAGCAGGCCGTGCCCCATGCCCAGCAGCAGCAGGGGCAGCGAGAGCGCCAGCGGCGTGTCCACCCCGGCCAGCGCGAGCGCGAGCATGAGGCCGATGCCCAGCAGCGAGCTGCCCTGACCCAGGCGCATGACGGTGCGCTCGCCGATGCGGTGCACCAGGTGGGTGGTGAGGTAGTTGCCGACGATGTAGGCCAGCGGCACCAGCATGATGTGGTACCCGATGCCCGCCGGGCCCACGCCGTAGCTGCCGAGCACGATGGGCGCGCCCGCGAGGAAGGCGTAGAAAGTGGCAGTGGTCATGGAGAGCAGGGCCACGTAGAGCAGAAAGCCCGGGGCGCGCGCGAGTTGCGCGTAGGACGAGGCCATGTCGCGCAGCCAGTGCGTCTGCTGCGGTCCGGCCGGGGCGGTGTGGTCGGGCAGGCCGCGCCAGGCGGCGATGAACAGCACGAGGGACAGCCCGGTCAGCAGCACGAAGTTGGCCTGCCAGCCCAGGCGCACATGCAGCTGCCCGCCGATGATGGTGGCCAGCGGCGGGACCAGGCCCATGGCCATGCCGATGTAGGCCATGACGCGGGTGCGCTCAGGGCCGTCGAACAGGTCCTGCACCATGGCGCGGCCCACCACCATGCCGGCGGCACAGCCCGCGCCTTGCAGCACGCGCGCGGCGGTGAGCATGAACAGTTCGCCCGCGAGGGCGGCCAGCAGCGAGCCGAGACCGCCCAGCGCGATGCCGAGCAGCAGGATCTTCTTGCGCCCGAGGCGGTCGGACAGCGGGCCGTACAGCAGCTGCAGCCCGCCGTAGGCCACCACATAACCGCTGAAAGTGAGCTGCACCGCGGCCTGGCTGGAGCCGAAGATCGCGCCCCACTCCTGCATCGAGGGGATGCAGATGGTCATGGCCAGCAGGCCGAAGGCGAGCTGGGCGACGAGGTTGGCGATCAAGGGGCCGTGGCGGGGGGCGGTCATGGGTCGGGTCTGGCGAAAGGCAACCGGGCATGGTGCCACAAAGCCCTGGCCTCTCGCCTCCTTTTGGGCGAGGTCGGGTGGTCCGGTCATTCGGTCGCCGGCCGCTCGCGGGCGCCTGCCCGGGTCCGCACACACCCCTGTGTCAACACCGTGTCGGGTCCTCGACCTCTGTGGCAACCGCGAATGGGGCCAGCGCCCGAATGCCCGAACCACCCGCCCCAGAAATGATGTTGGCAAGCAAGGCTGGTGTGCACAGGTGTGTTGCGGGACGGGGGTGGGGACCGCCTGCGCAGGCCTCCATTCGCGGTTGCCACAGAGCGTGCGTGCCAAGTCGGTGTTGATGAGGCGGCGTCGGCATGCCTGGGCAGACGCCCGCGAGCAAGGCCGGAGCAGGCGGTCCCCCCCCCCGGCCCGCCGCGAAGCCGCAGAAAGAAAAAACCGCGATACAAGCCCCATGGAGGGGGAACCCTGGAGGCACTGCAAACTCATGCCACTAAACTCGAAGGCCCATGCACGTCTCCCTGATCTTCCTTGTCGCCCTCCCATTCGTGGGCAGCCTGCTCGCCGCGCTGCTGCCCGCGAACGCGCGCAACACCGAATCCACCCTGGCGGGTGCGATCGCACTTTTCTGCACCGTGCAAGCCGCGATGTACTTCCCCGAAGTGGCCGCCGGGGGCGTCATCCGGCAGGAGTTCGTCTGGCTGCCCTCGCTCGGCCTGAACTTCGTGCTGCGCATGGACGGCTTCGCCTGGATGTTCTCCATGCTGGTCCTGGGCATCGGCTCGCTGGTGGTGCTCTACGCGCGCTACTACATGTCGCCCGACGACCCGGTGCCGCGCTTCTTCTCCTTCCTGCTCGCCTTCATGGGCGCCATGAGCGGCGTCGTCCTCTCGGGCAACCTGATCCAGCTGGTGCTGTTCTGGGAACTCACCAGCCTCTTCTCCTTTCTGCTCATCGGCTACTGGCACCACCGCCGCGATGCGCGGCGCGGCGCCCGCATGGCCCTCACTGTGACCGGCGCCGGTGGCCTGTGCCTGCTGGCCGGCGTGCTCGTGCTCGGCCACATCGTCGGCAGCTACGACCTGGACGTGGTGCTGCGCGCCGGCGACGTGGTGCGCGCCCACCCGCTCTACAGCACGGCGCTCGTCCTCATCCTGCTCGGCGCCTTCACCAAGAGCGCGCAGTTCCCGTTCCAGTTCTGGCTGCCGCACGCCATGGCCGCCCCCACCCCGGTCTCGGCCTACCTGCACTCGGCCACCATGGTGAAGGCCGGCGTGTTCCTGCTGGCCCGGCTGTGGCCGGTGCTCGCCGGCACCGACGAATGGTTCTGGATCGTCACCTGCTCGGGCCTGATCACGCTGCTGATCGGGGGCTTCGCCGCCATCTTCCAGAAAGACCTCAAGGGCCTGCTCGCCTACTCGACCATCTCGCACCTGGGCCTGATCACCACGCTGCTGGGCATGAACAGCCCGCTGGCCGCCGTGGCCGCGGTGTTCCACATCATCAACCACGCCACCTTCAAGGCCTCGCTGTTCATGGCGGTGGGCATCATCGACCACGAGGCCGGCACGCGCGACATCCGGCGCCTCTCAGGCCTGGCCCGCTACATGCCGGTGACCGCCACGCTGACCGTGGTGGCCGGCGCGGCCATGGCCGGCGTGCCGCTGCTCAACGGCTTCATCTCGAAAGAGATGTTCTTCACCGAGGCGGTGTTCGTGAGCGCGGCGCCCTGGTTCCAGCGCGTGCTGCCGGTGGCGGCGGTGGTCGCGGGCATCTTCAGCGTGGCCTACTCGCTGCGCTTCACGGCGCGCGTGTTCTTCGGCCCCGACACCTGCGCCAACCTGCCGCGCGTGCCGCACGAGCCGCCGCACTGGATGCGCGTGCCGATCGAGGTGCTGGTGCTGGCCTGCCTGGTGGTGGGCATCGTGCCGCAGTGGTCCATCCAGCACGTCCTGGGCACCGCCGCGCTGCCGGTGGTGGGCGGGGCGCTGCCTGAATTCGATCTCGCGGTGTGGCACGGCTTCAACCTGCCGCTGTGGATGAGTTTCCTGGCGCTGGCCGGCGGCATCGTCCTGTACCTGCTGCTGCGCAAGCCGCTGCAGAGCGGGCGCATCGAGCGCGCGCCGCTGGTGGGCCTGTTCAACGGCAAGCGCCTGTTCCACCATGCCATGGCCCGGCTCACCGCCGCCGCCCGCAGCGCCCTGCGCCTGCTGGGCACGCGCCGCCTGCAGCCGCAGCTGTTCCTGCTGGTGCTGGTGACCGTGGTGGGCTCGGTCGCCGCGTTCCGCCTGGCGGTGCCGAACCCGTCGCTGGCACCCGGCGAGCGCACGCTGCTGCCGTTCTCACCCATGTTCGCCCTGCTGTGGGTGGTGGGCGTGGGCGCGGCCATCGGCGCGGTCTGGCAGGCCAAGTACCACCGGCTCACGGCCCTGGCGCTCATGAGCGTGTCGGGCCTCACGACCGTGATCACCTTCGCCTGGTTCTCCGCGCCCGACCTCGCGCTCACGCAGCTCTCGGTCGAGGCCGTGACCACGGTGCTGATCCTGCTCGGCCTGCGCTGGCTGCCCAAGCGACTGGAGGTGCAGGACGACAGCGAACCGCTGTGGGAGCGCACCAAGGCCAAGGCCCGGCGCTCGCGCGACCTGCTGCTCGCGCTGGCCGCCGGCGGCGGCATGACCGCCCTGTCCTATGCCCTGATGACGCGCGACTTCCCGCAGAGCATCTCGCCCTTCTTCCTGGAGCGAGCCCTGCCCGAGGGCGGCGGCACCAACGTGGTCAATGTGATGCTGGTGGACTTCCGGGGCTTTGACACCCTGGGCGAGATCACCGTGCTCGGCATCGTGGCGCTCACGGTCTACGCGCTGCTGCGCCGCTTCCGGCCCGCGCCCGAGAGCGCCGAACTCACGGCCCAGCAGCGCGCGCTCCCGGCCGACCTGGACACCGACCTCGTCAACCCGCAACTGGCCGAGGACACCGCGCAGGGCTACCTGATGGTGCCGGCGGTGCTGGTGCGCCTGCTGCTGCCGATCGCGTCGGTGATCGCGGTCTACCTGTTCATGCGCGGCCACAACGAACCCGGCGGCGGCTTCGTGGCCGGGCTGGTGCTCTCCACCGCGTTCATCCTGCAGTACATCGTCTCGGGCACGCAGTGGGTCGAGGCCAACATGCAGCTGATGCCGCAGCGCTGGATCGCCGCCGGCCTGCTGACCGCCACCGCCACCGGCCTGGGTTCGTTCTGGTTCGGCTACCCGTTCCTGACCACGCACACGGCCCACCTGAACCTGCCGCTGCTGGGCGAGATCCACGTCGCCAGCGCGCTGTTCTACGACATCGGCGTCTTCACCCTGGTGGTGGGCGCGACCCTGCTCATCCTCACCGCGCTCGGCCACCAGTCGGTGCGCGGCCACCGCCAGGCCAAGGTGGTCGAGCAGGAAACCTCAACCGAAGGAACCCACTGATGGAACTTGTCATGGCCATCGCCATCGGCGCCCTCACCACCTGCGGCGTGTGGCTGATGCTGCGCCCGCGCACCTACCAGGTCATCATGGGCCTGTGCCTGCTGGGCTACGGCGTCAACCTGTTCATCTTCAGCATGGGCCGGCTGTCGGTGGACAGCGAACCCGTGCTCACCCCCGGACTGGAAGCCACGCTGCTGCAGTACGACGACCCGATGCCGCAGGCCCTGGTGCTCACCGCCATCGTGATCGGCTTCGCCATGACCGCGCTGTTCCTCGTCGTGCTGCTCGCGCAGCGCGGCTTCTTCGGCAATGACCACGTGGACGGCCAGGGGGACGCGGAGTGACCGGAGGAATGACCCAGGCGATCACCGCGGCGCTCATGCCGCACCTGATGATCGCGCCCATCCTGCTGCCGCTGATCACCGCCTGCGTGCTGCTGTTCGTGGGCGACCGCCGGCACCGCACCAAAGCCACCATCGGCCTGAGCGCGACGCTGCTCAACCTGGCGGTGGCCGTGCTGTTGCTGATCTGGACCAAGCAGGGCGAGGGGCCGAGCGCCTTCGGCGTCTACCTGCCCGGCAACTGGGACATGCCCTTCGGCATCGTGCTCGTGCTCGACCGCCTCTCGGGCCTGATGCTGCTGCTGGCCGCGATGGTCGCCCTGATGGCGCTGCTGTTCGCGCTGGCGCGCTGGCACAAGGCCGGCGCGCACTTCCACCCGCTGTTCCAGATCCAGATCATGGGCCTGAACGGGGCCTTCCTGACCGGCGACCTGTTCAACCTGTTCGTGTTCTTCGAGGTCATGCTGGCCGCGTCCTACGGCCTGCTGCTGCACGGCTCGGGCCCCTCGCGCGTGAAGGCCGGCCTGCAGTACATCTCGATCAACCTGGCCGCCTCCTCGCTGTTCCTGGTGGGCGCCTCGATGATCTACGGCGTGACCGGCACGCTCAACATGGCGGACCTGGCCGCGCGGATCCCGGACGTGGCCTCGGCCGACCGCGCGCTGCTGCACACCGCCTGCGCCATCCTGGCCGTGGCCTTCCTCGCCAAGGCCGCGATGTGGCCGCTCAACTTCTGGCTGGTGCCGGCCTACTCCAGCGCCAGCGCGCCCTCGGCGGCGATGTTCGCGCTGCTCACCAAGGTGGGCATCTACGTGCTGCTGCGCCTGTCCACCCTGCTCTTCTCGCCCGAGGCCGGCCATTCGGCGGGCTTCGGCAGCCAGTGGCTGGCCTGGGGCGGCATGGCCACGCTGGCTTTCGGCGCCATCGGCATGCTGGCCTCGCAGCGGCCCGCGCGGCTGGCAGGCTTCTCGGTCATCGTGTCCTCGGGCACGCTGCTGGCGGTGCTGGGCTTCGCGCGGCCCGAGCTCACCGCCAGCGCGCTGTACTACCTGCCGAGTTCGACGATGGCGGTGGCCGCGTTCTTCCTGCTGGCCGAGCTGATGGACCGCTCGCGCACCGACCCCGCGAGCCAGCGCGCGCCGGAAGACGAAGAGGACCACTTGCCGTTCGCCCTCGCCGACCTGGAAATCGCCAAGACCGCCAACCTCGACGAGGACGAGGAAGTGCTGATCGGCCGCGCGATCCCCGCGACCACCGCCCTGCTGGGCCTGGCGTTCATCTGCTGCACCGTGCTGGTCGCCGGCCTGCCGCCCCTCTCGGGCTTCATCGGCAAGTTCGCCATGCTCTCGGCCCTGCTGCCGCTGCAGAGCGGCACCCCCGCCGTGAGCACCGCCAGCTGGACGCTGATCGGGCTGGTCATCACCTCCGGCCTGTTCGCCCTGGTGGCGCTCTCGCGCACCGGCATCCGGTTCTTCTGGGCCCCCATGGAACGCGGCGGCCACATGCTGCGCGTGGCCGAGTACGTGCCCATCGCGGTCCTGATCGGTCTGTGCGTGCTGTTCACGGTGCGCGGTGAAGCGGTGATGCGCTACACCGCCGCCACCGCCAGCGCGCTGTACCACCCGCGCGGCTACATCGACGCCGTGCTCTCGGCGCGGCCGCTGCCCACCGCCACCAACGCCGAGCGCCTGGGCGTGCCCGTGCCGGAGAAACAGCCATGATGCGGCGCCTGTTCCCCGCCCCCCTGTTGTCGCTCGCGCTGGTCGCGCTGTGGCTGGTGCTCAACAACCCCTACAGCCTGGGCCAATGGCTCATGGCCCTGGTGCTGGGCTTCGCCGTGCCGCTGCTCACGCAGTCGCTGCGCCCGACGCCGGTGCGCTTCAGCCACCCCTGGGTGGCCTTCAAGCTGTTCCTGCGCGTGGGCGTGGACGTGATCGAGTGGAACTGGCGCGTGCTGCGCGGCACGCTGGGCCGCGGCGATCGCATGCCCAAGGGCGCTTTCATCACCGTGCCGCTGGACCTGCGCGACCCCAACGGCCTGGCGGTGCTGGCCGCCATCATGTGCGTGATCCCGGGCACCATCTGGTCCGAGATCGCGCTGGACCGCAGCGCACTGCTGGTGCACATCTTCGACCTCGACGACGCACAGCACGAGATCGCGCTGATCAAGCAGCGCTACGAGCGTCCCCTGATGGAGATCTTCGAATGAGTCCCTTCCTCTTCGGCGCCATCGTCTTCGCGCTGGCCTGTTACGTGCTCGCCATGGCGCTGGGCTTGCTGCGCCTGTACCGCGGCCCCTCGGCGCAGGACCGCGTGCTGGCCATGGACCTGATCTACACCATCGGCATGCTGGTGCTCATGGTGCTGGCGATCCGCTACCGCAGCGCGATGTACTTCGAGGCGGCGCTGCTGATCGCCGTCTTCGGTTTCGTGAGCTCGGCCGCCATGGCCAAGTTTCTGCTGCGCGGCGAGGTGATCGAATGATGATGCCGGCCGGTGTCTCGCTCTGGGCCGAAATCCCGGTGGCGCTGCTGCTGATCCTCAGCGGCATCTTCACGCTCACCGCCGCCATCGGCGTGGTGCGCTTCAAGACTTTCTTTCAGCGCATGCATCCGCCCGCGCTGGCGTTCAGTTTCTCGGCCTGGTGCGTCACGCTGGCCAGCATCATCTATTTCTCGGCCCAGGACGAGCGGCTCTCGCTGCACGCCTGGCTGATCATCATCTTCCTCTCGCTCACGGTGCCGGTGACCACCATCCTGCTGGCGCGCACCGAGCTGTTCCGCCGCCGCATCGGCAACCCGGGCACGGGCGAGATCCCGCCTTCGCTCAGCCACGTGGTGACCCGGCCCACCGACGGCGACGAAGCGCGCGCCAGGGACTGAGCGCGGCGGGCGCGCCCGCCTCAGGCTTTCTTCTTGCGCGGGCGTGGAGCGGAGGCGGCCTCGGGCGGCTCGGACTCGTTTACGAACGGGGCGTTGGCCGTTGCGCGCACCCGCAGGGCCAGCAGCGTCTCCACTTTGCCGGCCGGCAGGCACCCGAGCAGGCGGGGCTCGGGCTCCAAAACCGGGCGGGCGAGCGCGCCGTGGACGGCACACACCCCGGGCGC
>JAGKSX010000065.1 GCA_018993155.1 Hydrogenophaga sp. | reverse complement strand
TGGCCAGCAAGGCCACCTGGAACTACGACCTGAGCGTCAAGGTTCCCGAGTCGGTCCTGGCCGACGAGGCCCGCGTGCTGGCCGCTTCGAACACCGCGCCCATGGGCCCGGCCATGCTGGTGCCGTACTTCCCCACCACCGGTGGTCGTTCGGAGATCGGTCCGCAGCCGCGCTGGACTGCGCTGTACCTCATCACCCAGGACGACCGCGCCCGCGCCAGCATGCTGGCCAATGCCGATGCCGCTGCCGGCGTGCCGGTGCACTACCGCGACGAGGGCTCCGGCCAGCCGCTGGACGTGGAACGCAACCCCAACGTGGCCGTGCGCTTCGGCACCTCGACGCCCAAGCTGCCCACGCCGACGGGCACGACCATCTACACGCCCGACACGGCGCACCAGGCCTCGTTCGGCTACATGCCCTACCTGATCACGGGTGATGCCTTCTACCTGGACGAAGCCATGTTCTGGGCCAGCTGGAACATCGCGGCGGTGGATCCCTACTACCGCGAAGGCGCCAAGGGCCTGATCTACGGCAACGAGGAACGCGCCCAGTCCTGGGCCCTGCGCTCCATCGACGAGGCCGCGCGCATCGTGCCCGACAACCACCCCATGAAGTCCTACTTCCAGACCCGTTTGGCCAACAACCTGAACTGGTACGTGCAGAACTACCCGCAGAACCCCAACCCGGCCAACCGCTCGCCCTTCGGCGCCATCAAGAGCCCGTGGGACAACAAGGTCGCCGGCCCGTGGCAGAACGACTTCATGACGCTGGTGCTGACGCAGATCGCCGAGGACGGTGATCCCCAGGGCCGCACCATGCTGAACTGGATCACCGGCTTCACCGTGGGCCGCTTCCTGAACGAGGCCAACGGCTTCTGCATGGCCAAGGCCCCGGGCTACTGGTGGACCGTCACCGACGCGAGCAACCAGTTCTTCAGCAGCTGGAAGACCCTGTTCGACACCAACTACGCGAGCATGAAGAGCACCTCGTGCACCGGCATGGCGATCACCGAAGGTTCGCCGGACCGCGTGGACGACTACGCCGCCTACGCCCGCGCCATGCTGGCGGCCACGAGCGGTCTCGGCATCAACGGTGCCAGCACCGCCTACAGCAAGTGGAAGTCCATGACCCCGAAAATGGACGCCGGCTACGTGAACGACCCCACCTGGGCGATCGTGCCGCGTTGATCCCGGTTCGACCGCTCTGACCTTCAACAACCCTCTCTTCGCAGAGGGTTGTTTGTTTTTGGCGGGTGATGGGCGAAGCGCTCAGTGCGCGACGGCCGCGACAGCCTGTGCGGCACCGGCCCGCGAGCGCGCCAGTTGCTCGATGCGGGTCAGCGTGGAGAAGGTCCCGCCCAGGCGGTTCTGGAAGAAGCTCAGCACGGACTCGATGTTCGCCAGGAAGGCGGCCAGATCGGCCTCGGTCTTGACATACGGGGTGTTGCCCGGCTGCAAGGTCGGCGAGTGGTAGGTCATGGTGAACACACGCACGCCTTCGTGGAACAGCGTGGTGAGCAGACGCTCCTGCGACCGCACATCGAAGCCTTCCGGGCTCAGCCTGCCGCGCTCCAGCCACTTCATGCGGCTCATGACGCCGGGCAGGCGAAGCCGCTGCGAGAGGTTGCTGCCGATGAGCCAGGGGTTCGCGGGGCCCATGCGGCGCAGGCGGCCCGAGTAGCCCACCGTCATGGGCACTTCGAGCAAGGTGCGCGAGGCGTCGGTGAAAAAGGGGCGATCGGACATGCCCTGGTAGTTCGGCCCGCCTTCGAATGAAAAGTTGGTGTGGGGCACCACGCTGCAGTCCACGGTATAGCCCAGTTCCTGCAGGATGCCGAAGGTGTTCGGCCCCACGCCGTAGCGCCCGGCCTTGAACACCCGGGGCGCGCGGCCGAAAGCCTGGGCCACCGCGTCGGTGCTGGTGCGGATCTTGGCTTCCTCCAGCTCCAGCGGCAGGTTACCGTGGTACGAGTTGAACACCGACACCGTTTCGTTGTGCGGCGGCGTGACCCAGGGATGGCAGTGGGTGCCGAATTCCGCGCGGCCCGCGTCCACCAGCCCGCGCAGGTAGTGGGTGGCGGTCGCCGAACTGGCCACCGGGTAGTCCATCACATAGGTCGGCACGACGCCGAACCGGTCGTAGAGCGCGTGCACCCGGTCCTGGGAGGAAATGGACTGGGTGGCGGTCGCCTGCCGGTTGAAGGGCTGGTTCCAGTTGAACTCCTCTTCGGTGTCGACGACCACCAGCAGCACCGGCGCGGCAAGGCCCAGTTCGACGGGCTGGGGGTCCAATCCCGGCAATCTCATCGAATCTTCTCCCGAATGCCGTGGTGCGTTGTGCATTGTTGTACAGACCCCATGGGGCGAGCGCGATCAGTCACCGCACCAGCATACCGCGCCGGCCTTTGCGTGGGTGCGGAGTTCGTCACGCTTCTTCTCCCGCCTTCAGCGCGCGATCCACTTGCGCAGCACGGGGCCGAACTTCTGCTCGACCCCGACATTGACCGCCCAGGCCACCAGCAGGGCCAGGGCGATCATGCCCAGGGTCACCAGCGTCATGCCCCAGGACGCGACCAGGCCGGACGCCACCGCCACGCTGAACAGGGCATAGCCGGCGTGCTGGTGGATCAGGTACAGCGGGTAGGTCAGGCGGCCGGACAGATCGCTCCATGTCGAGGTCTCAATGGGTACCTTGCGGCGAATCATCCAGTAGAAGAAGGCGAAATACGACAGCAGGATGGCCTCGATCACGAGGTTGTTGGGGCTGTCGTCCAGGGCCAGCAGCTGCTCCAGGCTGTCTGCCTGGCCATTTTCACGCCACAGGTACATGCAGGCCAGCGCGGCGCAGCCCAGCAGCGCCAAGCGCCGACGGGTGGTCCAGCCCGACTGCCGCACCAGGAAGAAGAAGGCGCCGGCGGTGAACAGCGGCGCCCATTGGGCGCTGGTGATGATCTCCACGGTGTACATGGGGCGAATGAAATTGACCAGCGACAGGCAAAGCCAGAGGATCAGCAGTGTCTCGATGCGCTTGAGCTGCCCGGTGGCGATCGCCACCCCGATCCAGAAGTAGAAGTTGATCTCCACCGCCAGCGACCAGTACGCGCCATCGACGAGATTCTGGCCGAACACCCGGGGCAGCATGGTCAGGTTGGCCGCGTACTGGGCCCAGGACTCGGGCTTGAACGGCGCGGCCGGCGCGGCCAGTTCGATCAGCACCGTCAGGGTCATGCACACCCAGAAGGCGGGCATCAGCCGGGACACGCGGGAGGCGATGAAACGCCGCACGCTCGAATTCTGGGCGGTCATCATGATCACGTAGCCGCTGATCATGAAGAACAGGTGCACCCCCACGTAGCCGTAGGAAAACAGGCTGTACAGGATCGGGCTCTGCTGGCCCTGGATCGAGCCATCGCGAACCCCCGCATGGAAGTAGTGGAAGCCGACCACGATCAGGGCGGCGAAACCCCGGAGCCAGTCCAGTGCGGGTTGGCGGTGCGACTGCGGCGGTGGCGATTCGATCATGCGGGTTTCTTGGTCAGGGCGGCCTCGATGGCCTGGAGCAACAACAGGGAACCGGTGGCATCGAGATGCAGGCCATCGGCCGCCAGGGTCGCGCGGGCCAGGGCGCCCTGCCCCGGCACCGCGTCGACCATGGCATGGCCGCGCTGCCTGCACATCTCGGCCACCGACGCGTTGACGGCGTCGGCCGGGTGGCCGGGCGGCACGGGGATGCCGACACACACCACCTGGGCGGACGCGGGCATGCGGTCCAGGATCGCACCCCAGGCCAGCCGCACGTCTTCGGGCGTGCGGCCCTCGATCAGGTCGTTGGTGCCCGCGCCGAGCACCACCGCGCGGGCCCAGGGCAGCGAAGTGTAGCGATCGAGGCGCTGGCTCAGCCGGTGGGCCGTTTCACCGCCGATGGCGAAGTTGTAGGCCTGCGCCAGGCCACCCGTGGGCAAGGTCTGGAGGTGGCTGTCGCCGAAAAAGAGGATCGCGCCACGCGGCACGAGGCGGTCCACGTTCAGCTGGTGGGCGATCGTGCGCCGTTCGAAGAGGCGCTGGGACACCGTGGGCGCGGACTGCCAACGCTCCAGGCGCCACAGGAACGCCTCCGAAAGGCGGGCGGAGCCGCCAATCGCCAGGGCAGCGCAGGCGATCAGCGCCGCCGCGCCCCAACCCGTCCACAGCGATAACCTGGGTGAATGTTTCACAAGATCAAAAGGCTTGGGGCCCGCAACAATGCGAGAGGGTCCGTTGCAGGAAGTCCCGCATCTTGTCAGTGTCGTTGGGTCGGGAATGTCGGAAATGCATTTCGGCGTGAGGTATGTCGTACAAACTGCGGGAAAGCGGCCCGGAAAGTCAGAAAAAATACAACACGACCGGGTTATCATTTGTTACACAAGTTTCTGATGGTACTCATTTGTATTCATTCGAGGGGCTTTCCTGCACGTAGGGGGTTTTTGCAATGCACTTCATGAGTCAGCAAGAGAACGACGCAGGTGAACCGAACCTGGGTCTCTGGCTGCGCAGCGGAGCACAGAGCCACGCGAACGCCTTGGCCCTGGAATCGCCCGAGGGCGAGCCCCTGACCTACCGTGAGCTGGCCAGCGCGGTGGCGGCACGCGCGCGCGCCTTTGCCGACGCGGGTCTGCAAAGCGGTGAACGCATCGCGGTGGCCGCCACGCGCTCCACCGACACCATCATCTCGATCCTGGCCGCCGCCGAAGCCGGCATCGCCTATGTGCCGCTGGACCTGGCCTACCCGGCCGAGCGCCTGCGCGCCATGCTGGACGATGCGCAACCTCGCGCGGTGGTGGGCGAAGACCAGGCCTTGGCCACGCTGCGCTCGCTGGTGGGCGAACTGCCCACGCTGGAACAGCCCGCACCGGTGCAAGCCGCCCTGCACGCCTCGGCGCCCGACCTCACCTACGTGCTGTTCACCTCGGGCTCCACCGGCCGGCCCAAGGGCGTCGCCATGGGCGCGGTGCCGTTGCGCCACCTGATCCAGTGGCACGCCGACCACCCCCGCCTGGGCCAGCCCGCGCGCACCCTGCAGTTCGCGCCGCTGTCGTTCGACGTGCACTTCCAGGAAATCTTCTCCACGCTGGCCTGCGGCGGCACGCTGGTGCTGGTGCCGGAGGAACAGCGGCGCGACCCCGGCCTGCTGCTCAACGCCTTGATCCAGCGCCGCATCGAACGCATCTTCGTGCCCTACGTGGCGCTGCAGATGATCGCCGAGGCCGCGCGCGACGAACTGCCCGCGACCCTGCGCGACGTGGTGAGCGCGGGCGAACAACTGCAGGTCACGCCCGCGATCCGCTCGCTGTTCCAGCGCCTGCCGGGTTCGGAGCTGCACAACCACTACGGCCCGACCGAGAGCCACGTGGTCACCGCGCACGAGTTGCGCGGCGACCCGGCTGCCTGGCCCGAGATCCCCCCGATTGGCCGTGCCTTGCCGCACGTGCAGCTCGCCCTGGTGCCGTCCGGAAACGCCACCGACGAAAACACCGGCGAACTGCTGCTGGGCGGTGAGACGCTGGCCTGCGGCTACCTCGGCCGGCCCGAACTCACCGGCGAGCGCTTCCGCACCGACTTCCCCGCGCTGCCCGGGCGCTGGTACGTCACCGGCGACCTCGCGCGCCGCGACGCCGAGGGCGTGTACACCTACCTGGGCCGCGCTGACCAGCAGCTCAAGGTCGACGGCTTTCGCATCGAGCCGGGCGAGATCGAGTTGGCCATCATGGCCCAGGCCGGCATCAAGGACGCGGTGGTCACCGCGCCCGACCTGCCCGGCATCGGCAAGCAGCTGGTCGCGCACCTGGTGCTGCGCGAAGGCGCGCAAGCCAATACCAGCGAGCTGATCACCCGCATCCGCGCCGAACTCCGCGCCACCATGCCCGAGTACATGGTGCCGGTGCGCTACGTGGTGCTGGACCGCCTGCCCACCACCCCCAGCGGCAAGATCGACCGCAAGGGCCTGCCCTTGCCGGCCATGGACACGGCCGCCGCCGCCGCGTCCAGCGACCCGGTGGCCATCGTGCGCGGCCTGTGGCAGGAGCTGCTGGGCCTGCCCGCGATCGGCGACGACCAGAACCTGTTCGACCTGGGCGCGCGCTCGCTGCTCGTCATGCGCTTCGTCACGCGCCTCAAGGACCAGGGCGTGAAGGGCCTGAACGTGGCCGACGTGTACGACAAACCCACCGTGGCCGGCATCGCAGCGGCCCTGGCCGGCCCGGTGAATGCGGGTCAGCGCAAGCGCCTGGCGCCCGCTCGGCCGACCGCCGGTATCGCCATCGTCGGCATGGCCACCCGCACACCGGGGGCCCGCCGTCTGGACGACTTCTGGCAGCACCTGATCGACGGCCGGGAAGGCATCCGCCAGTTCTCGCTCGACGAGCTCGACCCCAGCGTGCCGGACTCGGTGCGCTCGCGCCCCAATTTCGTGGCCGCGCACGGCGTGCTCGACGGCGTCGAGCACTTCGACGCCGGCTTCTTCGGGATCTCGGCACGAGAAGCGACGATGCTCGACCCGCAGCAGCGGCTGATGCTCGAACTCAGCGTGGCCGCTCTGGAGCACGCCGCCATCGACGCCTCGCGCACCGATGCGCGCATCGGCGTCTACGCCGGCACCGGCAACAACGCCTATGCGCCCGCGCTGCGCAGCGAACAGCCCGAGCTGGTGCAGCAATACGGCGAATTCGCCACCATGCTCGCCAGCGAGAAGGACTACGTGGCCACCCGCGTGGCCAACCGCCTCAACCTCAACGGCCCGGCCCTGAGCATCCACACCGCCTGCTCCACCAGCCTGGTGGCCGTGGCCCAGGCCTGGCACGCGCTGGCCAGCGGCCAGTGCGACGTGGCGCTGGCCGGCGGCATCAACGTGGCCGTGCCCCAGATCAATGGCTACCTGCACGTCGAAGGCGGCATGGAATCCGCCGACGGCCATTGCCGGCCGTTCGACGCCGACGCCAGCGGCACCGTGTTCGCCAGCGGCGGCGGCGTGGTCGTGCTGCGCCGGCTGGAAGACGCCCTGGCCCAGGGCGACACGGTGTACGCCGTGATCCGTGGCGTGGGCCTGAACAACGACGGCGGCGACAAGGCCAGCTTCACCGCGCCCAGCGTCACCGGCCAGATGGGCGCCATCCGCATGGCGCTCGACCAGGCCGGCGTGAGCGCGCGCCAGATCGGCTATGTGGAAGCGCACGGCACCGGCACCTCGCTGGGCGACCCGATCGAGGTGGCCGCGCTCACGCGCGCCTGGCGAGAAGACACCGCCGACAGCCAGTACTGCGGCATCGGCTCGGTCAAGAGCAACCTCGGCCACATGGCCGCCGGTGCCGGCGTGGTGGGCCTGATCAAGACCGCGCTTTCGCTGCACCACGGCGTGATCCCGGGCACGCTGCACTACCGCCAGCCCAATCCGCAGATCGACTTCGAGAACACGCCGTTTCGCGTGGTGGCGCAGAACACTCCCTGGCCGCGCGGCAGCGAATCGCGTCTCGCGGCGGTGAGTTCGTTCGGCGTCGGCGGCACCAACGCCCACGTGGTGATCGAAGAGGCCCCGGCCCGTGCGCCGGCGTCGACCAGCGACGGCCGCTGGCTGCTGCCGATCTCGGCCCGCACCTCTGAAGCCGCGCTGCAGCGCGCGCGCGACCTGGCCGAGCATTTCGAACGCCATCCCCAGCTGCCGCTGGCCGAGGTCGCCGCCACGCTCATGCGCGGGCGCAAGCCGATGGCGCAGCGCCTCTCGGTGGTGGCCGGCAGCGCCCAGGAAGCCATCGCGCGCCTGCGCGCGGCCAAGAGCAGCGTGAGCGCGCTGCAGAAGCCGCGCCTGGTGTTCCTGTTCCCGGGTCAGGGTTCGCAACACCCCGGCATGGCGCGCCAGCTGGTGGACGAAGTACCCGCTTTCCGCGAAGCGCTCGACCGCGCCCTGCCGCTGGCCGAGGCCGCGCTGGGCGTGGACCTGCGCGCCTGGCTGGTGGCCGCCGACCCGGCCGATGCCGAGGTGGCCCAGCTGCTGGCACAGACCCGCTACGCCCAGCCGGCCCTGTTCAGCGTGTCCTACGCGCTGGCGGCCTGGCTGGACAGCCTGGGCATCCGGCCCGACGCCATGATCGGCCACAGCATCGGCGAGTACGCCGCCGCCTGCCACGCCGGTGTGTTCTCGCTCGAAGACGCCATGGCCGCCGTGGTCGCGCGCGGCCAGGCCATGTTCGACCAGCCCGCCGGCGCCATGCTGGCTGTGCGCACCGGCGTGGACGCCGTGCGGGCCCTGGTGCCTGAGGGCATCGAGGTCGCCGGCTGCAACGCGCCTGCGCTCACCGTGGTGGCTGGTGGCCATGAAGCCATCGACCGCTTCGCCCAGGCCCTGGAGCGCAGCGAGATCGATGCCACCCGCCTGCGCGTCTCGCACGCGTTCCACAGCGCTTCCATGGAAGGCGCGCTGCCGCGCGTCGCGCAAGCGCTCGCGCAGGCCCGCCTGCAGGCACCCCGCCTCACCGTGTACTCGTGCGTGAGCGGCGCGCCGCTGCAGGCGCACGAGGCCACCGACCCTGGCTACTGGGCGCGCCAGGTGCGCGCACCGGTGCTGTTCAGCAAGGCCGTGATGGCCGAGCTCGCCCAGGGCGAGACCGTCTTCCTCGAAGTCGGCCCGGGGCAGGCACTCACCGCGCTGCTGCGCCAGCACCGCACGCCCAAGGCCGAGGTGCCGCGCATCGTGTCCATGCTGGGCGCCGCGCAGGACCCCGGCCAACCCGCCGAGCAGGGCCTGGCCGCGCTGGGCGCGCTGTGGTGCGCCGGCATCGAACCCGCCTGGCCGGTGGCCGCGACCGCGCGCCGCGCGCCCCTGCCCACCTCCCCGTTCCAGAACGACCGTCACTGGTTTGCCCGCCGCACCGCGCCCGCAGGCGCCCTGCCGTCCGATGTTTCCCCCTCCGTAGCGAGTGCCGTCACCATGAGCCGAATACCCAACGTTGAAAACGAACTCAAGCGCGTCCTGAGCGACGTCTCGGGCATCCCCGCCGACGACATGACCACGGACGCCAGCTTTGTCGATCAGGGCCTGGACTCCCTCTCGCTCACCCAGGCCACGCTGGAGCTCGAGCGCGTCTTCGGCGTCAAGCTGCGCTTTCGCCGCCTGATGGAAGACCTCGACAACATCGGCAAGCTCGCGCGCTTTCTCGACACCGAGATGCCGGCCGACAAGTTCGCCCCGGCGCCGCCCGTGGCGGCACCGGTTGCGGTCGCCGCCGCCGTGCCCACCCACGTGGCCAGCTTCGCCGCGCCAACCACGCCCCTGGCGCCGCTCGCGGCCCTGCCCGGCGGTGCCAGTGCGGTCCACCAGCTGCTGCAACAGCAGATGCAACTCATGGCGCAGCAGCTCGCCGTGCTCGCGGGCCAGCCCATGGCGGCGGCCCTGCCGGTGGCCGCTTCGGTGCCCACGGCCGCAGCACCGGCGCCCACCCCTGCCGCGCCGACCGCGACGGAGGCCGAGCCCGCCCAGCCGTCCATCAAGTCGCTGGTCGAAAAGCCCTTCGGTGCCTCGCCGCGCCTCACGCTGGAAGCGCGCCAGGACTTCACACCCGCGCAGCGCCGCTGGCTCGACGAGTTCATCACCCGCTACAACGCCCGCTCGGGCCAATCCAAGGCCTTCAGCCAGCAGCACCGCAAGGTCATGGCCGACCCGCGCGTGGTGACTGGCTTCAACCCGCTGTACAAGGACCTGGTCTACCCCATCGTGGTGAACCGCTCGCAGGGCGCGAACCTCTGGGACCTGGACGGCAACGAGTACATCGACCTGCTGTCCTGCTTCGGCGGCAACCTGCTGGGCTACCAGCCGCCCAAGGTGATCGAGGCCATGCAGCAGCAACTGCAGCTCGGCCTGGAAGTGGGCCCGCAACACCCCTATGCGGCCGATGTGGCCCAGCTCATCTCGGAATTCACCGGCATGGAGCGCGTGGGCTTCTGCAACACCGGTTCCGAAGCCGTGATGGGCGCCATGCGCATCGCGCGCACCGTCACCGGCCGCAAGACCATCGCCATCTTCACCAACTCCTACCACGGCATCTTCGACGAGGTGATCGTGCGCGGCACCAGGCAGCTGCGCTCGCTCTCCGCCGCGCCCGGCATCCTGGCCAACGCGGTGGAAAACATCCTGGTGCTGGACTGGAACAGCGAGGACTCGTTGCGCGTGCTGCGCGAGCGCGGCCCCGAGCTGGCGGCGATCATGACCGAGCCGATCCAGAACAAGTACCCCACGCTGCAGCCGCGCGAGTTCGTGCAATCCCTGCGCCAGATCGCCGACAAGGCCGGCTGCGCGCTGATCTTCGATGAGGTCGTGACCGGTTTCCGCGTCGCGCCGGGCGGTGCACAGGAGTTCTACGGCGTGCGCGCCGACATCGCCACCTACGGCAAGGTCATCGGCGGCGGACTGCCGTTCGCGGCCATCGCAGGCAACGCCAACTGGCTCGACGCGCTCGACGGCGGCCACTGGCAGTACGGCGACGACTCCTACCCCGAAGCCGGCGTGACCTACTTCGCCGGCACCTTCGTGCGCCACCCGCTGGCGCTGGCCGCCGCGCGCGCCACGCTGCAGCACATCAAGGCCGGTGGGCGCGAGTTCTACCGCAACCTCAACGACCGCACGCAGCGCCTGATCGACCGCCTCAACACGGCCTTCGCGGTGCGTGGAGCACCGGTCAAGGCGGTGCACTGCGCCTCGATCTGGCGCCTGCAGTGGGACGACAACCAGAAGCACATCAGCCTCTTCTACTACCTGGTGCGCTACCACGGCCTGCACCTGTACGAGCAGTTCGGCCACTTCGTCACCGAAGGCATGACCGACGCCCACACCGACCGCATCTTCCAGGTGTTCACCGACGCCATGGACGAGCTCATGGGCCTGGGCTTCATCACGCCCAAGGACGGCAGCCCGCCGCCACCCGGCCCGCAGGGCGGCACGCGCGCCGGCACCGACGCCCAGCTCTCGCCCGGTCAGACCGAGCGCTGGCTCGCCGGCGGCTTCGACCCCTCGGCCCGCCTGGCCCTGAACGAATCGTTCTGCGTCAGCCTGCAAGGCAGCGTGGACCGCATCGCGCTGAGGGCCGCGCTCGACGACGTGCTGACGCGCCACGAAGCTTTCCGCCTCCAGTTCGACCTGGAAGAACCGCGGCAACGCGTCGCGCCGCAACTGAACCTGCCGGTGGCCGAGATCGACCTGAGCGGCCAGGCCGACGCCGACCGGGCGCTGGACGACTTCTGCACCCAGGCCAGCCTGCGCGACTTCCCGCTGGACCAGGCGCCGCTGGCCGCCGTGAGCCTGCTCACCCTGGCCGACGGCCGCACCGTGGTGCACGTGGTGGCCAGCCACCTGGTGTTCGACGGCTGGGCCTCCAGCGTGTTCAACGCCGAACTCGCCACCGCCTACAAGGCCCGCAGCATGGGCATGGCACCGGTCTTCAAACCGGCCGAGTCGCCGCTGGACTTTGCCGAGGAAGAGCAGGCCCGCTTCGACGGCCCCGACGGCCAGGAAGCCCTGCGCTTCTGGCAGCAGCAGCTGCAGAACCCACCCGCGCCGCTGAACCTGGGCGACCGCAGCCCGCAGGGCCACCGCACCTACGCCGCCGACACGCTTCGCATACGACTGGACGGCGAGCTGTTCAGCCGCCTGCGCGCGCAGGCCCGGCAGTCCGGCGCCACGCTGTTCCAGGTGCTGCTCACCGCGGTCACGCGCATGTTGCAAAAACGCAGCGGCCAGACGGATTTCGTGGTCAGCATCCCCTACGCCAGCCAGAGCCTGCAGCGCCGCGGCCCGATCATGGCCGACGGCGTGCTCGACCTGCCGCTGCGCCTGGGCTGCCAGCCCGGCGAGAGCGCCGAGGCCGTGCTGCAGCGCGTGCGCTCGCGCCTGATGGACGCTCTGGAGTACCCGCTCATGACCCAGGGCACGGTGGCCCGCGCGCTGGGCATCCGCAGCGCGGGCGACCGCCCGCCGCTCACCGGCATCTTCTTCAACCTCAACCCCAAGGTCGACCTCTCGGCCTACGCGCCCCTGCAGGCCGCCATGCACGAAGGCCGCAAGCGCGGCACGCTCAGCGAACTGTTCTTCAACTTCTACGAGCAGAACGACGCGCTCACGCTGGACCTGCACCACAGCAGCGAGTTCTTCAGCCCGCAGCGCGCGCAGGAACTGATCGACGCCCTGCGCGCCGAAATCGCCCACTTCGCGCAGCACCCCGGCGTCGAGCTGCCGGTGCTCACCGCCGTGGTGGCGCCCGCGCCGGTGCGCCCTGCGACGGCACCCGACCCCCGCCTGATCGCCTGGAACCACGCCACCGCCATGCCGCTGGAGGCCAACGCCCGGGTGGAGCAGTGGATCAGCCGCCAGGCCGCCGCCACGCCCGATGCCGTCGCCCTGGTGGCGCACGGCGTGAGCCTGAGCTACGCCGCGCTCGAATCGCGCGCCAACCGCTTCGGCCAGCTGCTGCGCTCGCGCGGCATCGGCGCGGGCATGCTGGTGGGCGTGTGCCTCACGCGCGGCCCCAACCTCGTGCCCGCCCTGCTCGGCATCCTCAAGACCGGCGCGGCCTACGTGCCGCTCGACCCGGGCTTCCCGAAGGACCGCCTGCACTACATGGCCGAGGACGCGGGCGTGCGCCTGGTGATCACCGACGCCGCCAACGCCAGCCTCTCGGGCGTGCCGCGCGAACAGCAGATCCGCATCGACGACGACGCCGCCGCCATCGCCTCGGCCTCCGACAGCGCCCTGCCTCGCCCCGCCGACTGGGCCGACGACGCGCCCATGTACGTGATCTACACCTCGGGCTCCACCGGCAAGCCCAAGGGCGTGGTGCTGCCGCAGAACGCGGTATGCAACTTCCTCGCCAGCATGCGCCGCGAGCCCGGCCTGCAGGCCGGTGACCGGCTGCTGGCCGTGACCACGCTGTCCTTCGACATCGCGGTGCTCGAACTCTTCCTGCCCCTGACCGTGGGCGCCAGCGTGGTGCTGGCCCAGCGCGAGGACGCCATGGACGGCGAGGTTCTCGCGCGCCTGGCCGCCGAGCAGCGCATCAACGTGATGCAGGCCACGCCCACCACCTGGCACATGCTGCTGGACGCGGGCTGGCGCGCGCCCGCCGGTTTCCGCGCCCTGTGCGGGGGCGAGCCGCTGCCGCCCTCGCTGGCGCAGCGCCTGCTCGCGACCGGCGTGGAACTCTGGAACATGTACGGCCCGACCGAGACCACGGTGTGGTCCACCCTGTGCCGCATCACCGACGCGGCGCAGAAGATCACCATCGGCCACCCGATCGCCAACACCCAGGTCTGGGTGCTCGATGAGCAGATGAAGCCCGTGGCCATCGGCCAGGAAGGCGAGCTGTGCATCGGCGGCGCCGGCGTGGCCACCGGCTACTTCAAGCGCCCCGAACTCACCGCAGAGAAGTTCGTGGCCGACCCGTTCGACACCACCACGCCCGGCGCGCGCATCTACCGCACCGGCGACCTCGCGCGCTGGCGCGAAGACGGCACGCTGGAGCACCTGGGCCGGCTGGACTTCCAGGTCAAGATCCGCGGCTACCGCATCGAGCTGGGCGAGATCGAGGCCCGCCTCGCCGCCCTGCCCGGCATCGCCCGCACCGTGGTGATGGCGCGCGAGGACAGCCCGGGCGACGTGCGCCTGATCGGCTACGCCGTGCCGCACGCCGGCCAGCAACCCGACGCCGCCGCCCTTCGTGAAGCGCTGCGCGCCGGCCTGCCCGACTACATGCTGCCGCAGCAGATCGTGTTGCTCGACACCATGCCCTTGCTGCCCAACGGCAAGATCGACCGCAAGGCCCTGCCGGCGCCCACCGGCCCGGCACCCTCGGCCAACGCCGGTGCGGTGAAGGCCGCACGCAACGAGACCGAAAAAGCGGTGGTCGAGGCCATGCAGGCCGTGCTCAAGCTGCCCGCGGTCGGCGTGGACGAAGACTTCTTCTTCCTCGGCGGCCACTCCCTGCTGGCGGCCAAGCTCATGGGCCAGATCAACAAGGCCTTTGGCCTGCAGCTCAACCTGCGGGTGCTGTTCGAGTCGACCACGGCCGAGAAACTCGCCCACCTGATCGACCAGCAGCGTGGCGACACCGCCCCGGCGCGCGAGCCGCTGGTGCACCGCGCCGACCAGCGCCAGGCCCCGCTCACGCTGATGCAGGAGCGCATCCGCTTCATCGAGGCCATGCAGCCCGGCCGCACCGTCTACAACGCGCCGTCGGCCCACCGCCTGCACGGCCCGATGGACCTGCAGGCCTTCGATCGTGCCTTCCAGGAAGTCGTGAAACGCCAACCCGCCCTGCACAGCGCCATCGTGTCCTCCCCACAGGGCCCGGTGCAGATGAACGTCGATCTGCCGGCGTTCAGCCTGCTGCCGCTGGAAGACTTCGGCAGCTACACCCCCGACGAACAGGAAGCCGCGCTGCAGGACCGGCTGGCCGCGCTGGCCGACCAGGCGTTCGAACTGGAACATGCGCCGCTGTTCAAGGCCCGCCTGTTCCGCCTCGCCGACGATCACCACGTGCTGTTCTTCATGACGCATCACGTGATCTGGGACGGCTGGTCCTTCGACTTGTTCTACGACGAGATGAACGCGCTCTACCAGGCGTTCTCCGAAGGCCGGCCCTCGCCGTTGCCGCCGCTGGCCCTGACCTACGGCGACTTTGCCGACTGGCACGCGCGCTGGCTGGAGAGCGAGGAACTGCAAGGCCAGCTGGGCTACTGGAAGAACCAGTTCCTGGGCAAGCCGGTGCAGGAGCCGCTCACCGATCTGGCCCGCCTGCCCGGCATGCTGCGCGAAGGCGCCACCGAGTCCATGCACATCCCAGCCGAGCAGGCCGACCGCGTGCGCGACATCGCCAAGCGCACCGGTTCGACGCTGAGCATCGTCGCCCTCTCGGTCTACGCCGTCATGGTCTCGCAGCTGCTGCGCGAGCCCGCGCCGACCATCGGCCTGCCGGTGCGCGGACGCCCGACCCCCGAGCTCGATCCCATCATGGGCTTCTTCAACAACATGCTGCCCGTGCGCCTGCCGGTGAACACCTCGCTGAGCTGGCTCGACTGGATCGGGCAAGTGCGGGCCGCCGTGGTCGAAGCTTTCGCGCACCAGGACGTGCCCTTCGAGCGCATCGCCCACGCGCTCGAAGCCGAGCAACCCGGCGTGCACGCGCGCCTGTACCAGTGCATGTTCTCGTTCCAGGACGCCCGCAACCGCCCGACCCACTGGGGCCCGCTCGCGCACGAGCGAGTGCGCATCAAGCACAAAGGCGCCACCGAAGACCTCAACCTCTGGCTGGTCGAGATCCCTTCCGGCATCGAAGGGGGCATTCAGTACGACACGCACCTGTACCTGCCCGCCACCGCGAAGTCCCTGCACGAGCGCTTCGTGGCCCTGCTCGACGCGGTGGCCCGCACGCCGAACCAGACCGTGGCGCAGCTGATCGCGCCCACGCCCGCCGAACAGGCCCGCGTGCTGGCGCTGGACGCGCCGGCCGTGGCGCCCGCGCAAAGCCTGTTCGATCTGCTGGAGCAGCGCGCCAGCGCACTCACCCCACCCGCGCTGCTGCGCATCGGCGGCACCGAACTCGACGCCCGCGAGCTGGTCCGCCGCGTCAACGACAACGCGGCCCAGCTCAAGACCCGCCTGCCCGCGGTGGGCCACCCGCTCACCGTGGCCATCGCGATGCAGGAGCCGGTGGCCCAACTGGTCACCGCCCTGGCCGTGCTGCGCCTGGGCCACCACTGCCTGCCCCTGACACCTGGCGACACGCCGCCCGCCGACGCGGTGGCTTTCGGCGACGCACCCTGGCTGCAAAGCCAGCCCGCCGCCATGGCGCGCAAGGCGGCGGTCCAGCCGCAAGCCTTCGACGCCGCGCTCATCGCCCAGATCAGCGCCGGCCTCGCCCGCCAGGCCCACCTGCTGGTGGGCGACTGCCTGCGCGCCAGCGCCCACGCCACCGGCACCGCGCTGGCCCTGCTGGGCCTGGCGCTGCACACCGGCGGCCGGCTGGTGCTGTGGGACCAGGCGCCCGACGGCGCCACCCTGGTGGCCGACCTCCAGCGCGAGCGCACCGGCCTCGTCTTCGCGGACGCCAACACCTGGGCCGACGCCCTGCAGGCCCGCCGTGGTGCCTCGCTCTCGGTCATCGCCGCCGTGGACGCGCGCGACAGCTCCCCCGAACTCGTCGCGCAGCTGCTGGACGCGGGCCTTTCCGTGCTCAACGTGCTGCAGACCGACTCACTGCCCCTGCCGCTGGCCGCCCACTGGGTCGCCGACGCGGCCGAGGCCGGCCTGGTGGGCCGCCCGCTGGTGCCGCACACCGTGCGCGTCGCGCTGCGGCCCGAGGGCACGGCCCCGATCGGCGTGGCCGCCCCCGTCTGGGTGAAGGCCGGCGCAGCGGGCGCCTGGACGGCCAGCCACACCAGCGCGCGCTGGCGCAGCGACGGCGTGCTGCAACACGTGAGCGATGCGAACGAACCCACGGTGCTGCTCGGTGGTGGCCTGGTGGACCTCGAGGCGCTGGAGCAGGCGGCGCTGGCGCTGCCGGGCGTTGACGTGGCCGCCGCGCAAGCTGCGGTGGACCCGAACGGGCGCCGCCGGCTGCTGATCGGCCTGCAGGCCAGCGCCCTGTCCGCTGCGCAACGCGAATCCCACGCCCGCGCGTTGCTCGACGCCGTGCCCGCCGAGGCCCGTGCGGCGCTGGACCTGCGCTGGTTCGAGCAGATCGTGCGCCACCCCTCGGGCCGGCTGCAGCTGGCGCAATCGCGCGCGCTCAAGGCGCAGGCGAGCCCGACCGGCGACAGCTTCGCCGGCACGGCCACCGAGCGGGCCATCCACGCGGTCTGGAGCGAGCTGCTGGGCATGAGCCATATCGGCCGCAACGACAACTTCTTCGACCTGGGCGGCACCTCGCTCACCGCCATGCAGGCCGTGCTCAAGCTGGAGCAGCAGATCGGCAAGCAGATCAGCCCGCGCCGCTACGTGAGCGAAACGCTGGCCCAGCTCGCCGTGGCCTACGACGCCACCGGTGCCGACACGCCGGCCACCGCTGCCGCCAACGCCGACGCGGCCGAACCCGCGCCGGGCCTCATGAAACGGCTCGCGCGCCTCGTTCAACGGGCCTGACCCGGCACACCACCGATTCGACTCCATGGACCTTGCGATCAGACGTTTTGGCCGCCCCGGGCGGGAAATGGTGGGCGTGTACCAGACCGCCAGCAGCGGTGGCGAACCGCGCGCGCGCTTCCTGCTGTGCCGCCCGCTCGGCCAGGAGGCCGTGCGCACCGCGGCCATCTACCGCGTCGTGGGCGAGCGGCTCGCGCGCGAGCGCTGTGAATCCCTTCGTTTCGACTACCACGGCACTGGCGACTCCCCCGGCAACGAGGAAGACCAATCGCTCAGCGGCTGGCTGGACGACACCCTGGCCGCCCATGAGCAACTGCAGGACGGCGATGGCGCGCCCGTGATCTGGTTCGGCATGGGCCTGGGCGCCACCCTCGCGCTGCGCGCGGCCCTGCGCGCGCGCAAGCCGCCCACGCAGCTCGTGCTGTGGGAGCCGGTGCTCGACGGTCCCACCTACGTGCGCCAGCTCATGGAAGGCCACCAGCGAGAGCTGGTGCGCATGTTCCGCGTGCCCTGGGACCGGCTGCTCGCCAGCGACAAGGGCGTCGCCCCCGGTCTGCCGGGCGACCTGCTCGGCTTTCACCTGGGCCAGTCCCTGGCCGACGAACTGCAGAACCTGCGCGACGTGCAGGTGGCGCCCGCGCTGCGGCGCGGTGTGCGCGTGCTCTGCGCGGTGCCCGATGAACAGCGCGGGCATTTCGCCGACCTGGAGAACCACCCCGAGTTCCGCCTGCACAATATCGGGCAGATCACCGACTGGATGTCCAGTCAGGCGATGGGCACGGCGATCGTCCCTCCGGACCTGCTGCGCGCCGTTCTCTCCACCCTCGACTGACCGATGGCCGAACACACCCTGACGCTGGGGATCGAAAACCACCTCGTCGCCACCTTCACGCCCGCCGACACGGGCTTCAACGGCGCGCCGCCCGTCGTGGCGCTGTTGACCAACTCCGGCGTGATCCCGCGCAGCGGGCCGCACCGCATGAACGTGCACCTCGCGCGCCGCCTCGCGGCCCAGGGCATTCCTTCCGTGCGTTTCGACATGAGCGGCCTGGGCGACAGCCGCCGCACCGCCAGCACCCTGCCGGTGGTCGAGCAATGGGTGGCCGACACGCGTTCGGTGATGGACGCGGCCCAGGCGCGCTTTGGCTGCGCCCGCTTCATGATGGTGGGTTTCTGCTCGGGCGCCGAGGTGGCGCACTTGGTGGCGCTGGAAGACCCGCGCCTGCGCGCCATCCTGCTGTGGGACCTCTACGCCTACCCCACGGCCGCCTCACGCACCCGCACCTTCTTCTACAAGCTGCGCCGCGCGGGCCTGGCGGGCACGGTGCGCAAGGCGGCCGACCGGCTGCTCGGCCTGTTCCGCGCCAGAGCCACCGACGGCGATGGCGGCAACGGCAGCGGGCGCGCGGTGGAAGTCTCCCTCGTGCCGCCGAAAGAGGTCTTCGGCCAGCGCATCCAGACGCTGAGCGACGGTGGCGTGGAGCTGCTGTTTGTCTACTGCGGCGGAGAGCCCGAGTGGTTCAACCACGCCGGCCAGTTCAAGGGCATGTTCGGCCAGTTCCCGTTCCACGAGAAGGTGGGCTTCAACTACCTGGAAGTGTCGGACCACCTGATCACGACACGCACCGCGCAGCAGGCCTTCCTGGCCATGACCGACGACTGGCTGACAAGCCGCGTGCTGCCTTCGAACCGCTGAACCGTTCGCTCAGCCTTTCGGCGGCGAGCGGAAGTTGGTCGCCTTCATCCACGTCTCCACCAGGCCGATCAGGCGGGCGCGGTTGGCCGACGACGCGAAGGTGTGGTCGCATTCCTTGAAGTACTCCAGCCACAGCTGGTCGCCGAAGGTCAGCAGGGGGAAGGCGTCCAGCAGCTGGCGGCGGTAGTTGTGCTGGCGCTGCCGGTCCGAGGTGAGCACGGCCAGCATCTGAACGCCGCTGCCCAGCGCGCGGCCATAGGCGTTCTGCAAAAAGGCCCTGACTTTCGGGTCTTCCAGCGACGGCCCCCGGGCCTCCACCTCTTCGGCCGGCGACCCGCCGGGCACCTTGCTACTCAGGCGGTGCCGCAGCGCGCGCCAGATCGGGTGGCGGCCCAGCATCAGGTTGAGCCAGGCGCGCAAGCCCAGGATGCGGTGGCCGTAGTGGTGCACGTAGTAGCCCAGGGTGCGCGGAATGGACGGGTCCATCAGCGCCACGCCCACCACGCGCTCGTCGGTGCCGGCGTAGATGATGGAATGGTCGGCACCCGAGCACAGGCCCACCAGCACCACGCGCTGCACCTGGCGCGTGGCCTGCAGCATGTCCAGGATCTCGCGGATGTCGGCCAGGGTGGCGTCCAGCGGCGGCAGCGCGTCGTCGCGCGCCTCGCTGTCGCCCAGGCCGGAGAGGTCGACCCGCAGCACACCGAAACCCGCGGCCGCCAGCGCGCGGGCCAGCAGCACGTGCATGCGGTTGGGGCCGACGCGGTGGATGATGCCGGCGTTGAGGATCACGACAAAAGGCGCATCGGGCACGGCCGAGCGCGTGGACGCGGGCGTGATCACCCCGACCATGGATTTGCGGGGGCCCAGCAGCAAGGCCTGTTCGACGACGCGTTCCATCACGCCAGCCACTCCACGACGCGCTGCAGCAGCTTGACGGGCACGGCGCCCGCGCCGGAATGCTGGTCCTCCAGCCAGGCGGGTTGGCTCTGGATGTGCTCGAAGGGCTGCGTGCCGGGCCGCGCCGTTTCGAGCGCGGTGCGCACCGCGTCCTGCCCCAGCACGTTTTCCGAGACCACCATGAGCGTGCGCGCCGGCAGGCCGGGCACGTGCTGCAGCAGGTCGATGGCCTGCAGCTCGGTGGCCAGGGCCACGGACATGGGAAAGCCCAGCAGTTCCCCGGCGTTCACCTTCAAGGCGCGCTCGCGGGCCACGGCCGCGTCCAGGCGCTGCAGGCCGGCCAGGTGGTCGGCCCCCTGCACCACCGGGTCCCACAGCACCACGGCATCCACGTCCTTGCGCCGCACCGGCGCCACGCGGGCCGCGAGCAGGCCACCCAGGCGCAGGCCCACCAGGCCCACGCGCTGCAGGCCGGCGGTGTCCTTGAGTTCGTCGATGGCGGTTTCCACGTCGGCCTGCCAGCCTTTCAGATCGCCCTCGTTCGTGTCCCCGGCGGAATCGCCGGTGCCGTAATAGTCGAAACGCAGCACGTGCACGCCGGACTCGGCCAGCAGCCGGCCGAGCTGGCAGACGCTGCGGTGCGCGCGCAGGTATTCCGTGCCCCAGGGCGGGCAGATCACGACGCCGCGCGCCTTCCCGCCGCGCGCGTGCGCCGGCGTGTAGACGCCGAACAGGCGGCGCGAGCTCTCACCAAAAAACAGTGGCGTCATTCCTGAAGGCTTCCCTTTTCGGCGGCCGCGGTGGCCACCACCTGACGCAGGTTCTGGAAGAACAATGTACGCGCATCCATGCGCCACCCCAACCGCTTTTCCACCGCCTGCGCCACGCGCAGCGACAGCAGGGAATGGCCGCCGAGTTCGAAGAAGTTGTCCTCGGCGCCCACGCGATCGACGTGCAGGATGTCGCGCCAGATCTCGGCCATGGCCTGTTCGTGGCCCGGCTCGGGTGCGACGAAATCGCGCGCGGCCTGCACCGCGTGGCGGAACGGGTCGGGCAGCGCGGCGCGGTCGACCTTGCCGTTGGGCGTGAGCGGGATCGCGTCCACCGCCGCCACCACCGACGGGATCATGTAGTCCGGCAACTGCTTGCGCAGGAAGCGGCGCACGTCGCTGGCGGTCAGGTCTTCGCCCGGCTGGAACGCCAGGTAGGCCACCAGCCGCACATCGGCCGGGCCGGCCTCGCGGCCCATCACCACCGCCTGGCGCACGGCCGGGTGCGCGGACAGCGCGGTCTCGATCTCGCCGAGTTCGATGCGGTAGCCACGCACCTTCACCTGGTGGTCGAGCCGGCCCAGGTGGTGCAGATGGCCTTGCGCGTCCCAGCGCGCGAGGTCGCCGGTGCGGTACAGGCGCGCGCCGGGCTCGCGGGCGAAGCGGTCGGCCACGAAGCGCTCGGCCGTGAGCTCTGCGCGCTCGTGGTAACCCGTGGCCACGCCGGCGCCACCGATGCACAGCTCGCCCGGCACGCCGATGGGCACGGGCTCGCCGCGCGCGTCGACCACGTAGACCTGCGTGTTCGCGATCGGCCGGCCGATGCGGATGGGCGCCGGTGAGGGCTCCACGCGCTGCACGGTGGACCAGATGGTGGTCTCGGTCGGGCCATAGAGGTTCCACAGCTGGGCCACGCGCTCCAAAAGGCGGTCGGCCAGGTCACGCGGCAGTGGTTCGCCGCCGCAGAAGGCGCGCAAGGGGCGCGCCGGGGTCCAGTCGGTTTCGAGCAGCAGGCGCCAGGTGGCCGGCGTGGCCTGCAGCACCGTGGCCCCGCACGCGGCGAGCCAGTCCGCCAGCGCCGTGCCGTCGGTGACGGTCTCGCGCGAGGCCAGTTCGACCCGCGCGCCCACGGTCAGGGGCAGGTACAGCTCCAGACCGGCGATGTCGAACGACACCGTGGTCACGGCCGCGAGCACGTCGTCGGCGCCCAGGCCGGGCTGCAGCGCCATCGACGCCAGGAAGTTGGCCAGCGCACCCTGCGGCACCACCACGCCCTTGGGGCGGCCGGTGGAACCGGAGGTGTAGATCACATAGGCCGCGTCGCCGGCGCCAGCCGAGGGCGCCGGGTTGTCGCCGCTGTGCGCGGCGATCGCGGCCGCATCAGCGATCGGGTCCACGCAGCGCACGCCTTCGGGCGCGCTGACGGCGTCGGCCGCCTCGCCCGTCGTGACCAGCACCTGCGCGCCGCTGTCTTCCAGCATGTAGGCCAGGCGCTCGGCGGGAAAGTCGGGGTCCAGCGGCACGTAGGCCCCACCGGACTTGTGCACCGCCAGCAGCGCGATCAGCAGGTCCAGCGAGCGGTCCATGCAGATGCCCACGCGCACCCCGGGCCGCACGCCCAGGCCCTGCAGGTGGTGCGCGAGCTGGTTGGCGCGGCGGTTCAGCGTGGCGTAGTCCAGGGTCTGGCCGTCGAAGCCCGCCGCGGTGCGCGCGGGCGACTGGGCGGCCTGCCGCTCCAGGCGCTGGGCGAAGAGCGTGGTGTCCAGCGCCTGCGTGGTCTCGTTGAAGCCGTGCACGAGCTGTTCGCGCGCGGCCGGCGTGAGCAGGGGCAGCTGGCTGATCGGTGCTTCGTGGTTCGCCACCGCGCCGCGCAGCAGGGCCTGCAGCTGCGAAGCGAGGCGCTCCATCATGCCGCTCGAATAGAGGTCGCTGCGGTACTCCAGGCTGCAGACCAGCCGGCCGCCCTCCTCGCGCGCGAACCAGGTCAGCTCGTGCAGCGCACCACCACCGGTGATGGCCAGGCCGCTCTCGCTGGTCGAGCCCTGGCTCTGGGCGTTGACGTTGTGCTGCACCACCGCCACCTGGAACAGCGGCGAGTGCTGGAATGAGCGCACCGGGCGCAGCCGCTCCAGCACGCTTTCGAAAGACACCTCGCGGTGCTCGTGCGCGTCCAGCAACGCGTTGCGCGCGCGGCGCAGCAGCTCGCTGAAAGCCGGGTCGTCGCCGGCCTGCAGGCGCACCACCTGCAGGTTCACGAAGGGACCGATCAGGTTTTCGAACTCGGCGCGCTCGCGCACGCCCATGGGGCTGCCCAGCAGCAGGTCGCCCTGCGCCGTGTGCGCGCGCAGCAGCGCGGCGGTGGCCGCCAGCAGCGCCATGTAGACCGTGGCGTTCTCGCGCCGCACCAGCTGGCGCAGGCCCGAGAGCAGCTCGGCGTCCAGCTCGAAGTCCACCGAGGCGCCCTTGGGAGGCGCGTCGGACAACGGCAGGTCGGCGGGAAAGGCCGAGAGCTGGGGCGCGCCTTGCAGCGTGCGCTCCCACCAGTCCAGCCCCGCGGAGGTATCGACCGCGTGGCGCTGCCAGGCGGCGTAGTCGGCGTACTGCAGCGCGGGCGCGGCGGCTTCGTCGTCACGCGGCGCCGCCAGCTCGGCCGCGATCTCGCGGCGCAGCACGTGCAGCGACCAGGCATCGACGGCGATGTGGTGCGCCGCGACCATCACCACCCAGGTGTCGCCCGCGGTGGCGTAGACCTCGAAGCGCGCAGGCGTCTCGTGCGCCAGGTCGATCGGCGTGTGCACCACACGCTCGACGTCGGCATCGATCTGCCACTTCTGTTCGGTCGGGCTCAGGTGCCGCAGATCGTGCATGCGCACCTTGGGCACCTGCACGCGGCGGCCCGTGGGCTTGCCCTGTTCCTCGACGAACACCATGCGCAGGCCGAGCTGGCGCGCGTGCACGCGCTCGATCGCGGCCACCAGGGCTTCACCGCTCACGCCCAGGGGCGCGAGCCAGGTGGTGGCCATCAGGTAGGTGGTGCTGTCGGGTTCGAGCTGCTGCAGGATCCACAGCCGCTCCTGGAACGGCGACAGCGGCAACGGCCCGTCGTGCGCCACGCCGGCCACCGGCCCGGCGCCGGGGGCGCGGCGCTGCGCCAGCAGCGCGAGCAACTCGGTCTTGTGTTCACCGATGGCGTGTTTGAGGTCCTCGTCCAGGCGGCCTCGGGCCGCGCTCACGCGCAGGCGGCCTTCGTCCGCCGTCAATTCGACGCCCAGGCCTTGCAGCTGTGCCAGCAACTCGTGCGCGTTCAAAACTCGATCTCCTCCCGGTCTTCATCCCCAGCGCCGCTCTCGGGCTGGCCTGTGCTCCTGGCGCCCGATGCGCCCTGCGCCACCACTTTCGCCGCCAGTTGGCGGATGCTGGGGCCTTCGAACAGGTCGCGCAGCGACAGGCGCGCGCCGAACTGCTCTTCGATGCGCGCGATGATGCGGGTGGCCATCAGCGAATGGCCGCCCAGCGCGAAAAAGTCGTCGTCGAGCCCGATGTCGTCCACGCCCAGCAGGTCGGCCCAGATGGCGCCGATGCGCGCTTCGATCTCGCTCGGGGCGAGCGCCTGCAGGTCCACCGCGGCGGCGGCGCCCGGCTCGGCCAAGGCGGCCTGGCTCTGCGTGGCTTCGCCCGAGGTGCGCAACCAGGCCTTCAAGGCCTCCACGTCGCGCAGCATGTCGGGCATGACCTGGCGCGTCACGTACACATGCGGCAGGCCGCTGGCGAGCACGCGCCCGAAAGCTTCAGCGCCCTCCTGGGGGCGGATGGCATAACGCAGCGCAGCATGCGAGCTGTCGCCCCCCTGCGCGGCCGAGAAGCCGACGTCGCGCCACGAATCCCAGCCCACCGCGAGCACGCGCTGGCTCGAGCGCGCGAGGCCGGACTTGGCGAACGCGTCCTGGAAGGCGTTGGCGGCCGAGTAGTCGGCCATGCCGGCCGAACCGAAGGACGTGCTGATGGACGAGCACATCATGAAGAAGTCGAGCCCGCTGCCGGCGAGCACGCGGTCCAGCACCAGCGTGCCTTCGAGCTTGGGCCGCAGCACGGCCTCGATGCTTTGCGCCGTTTTCTCGAACACGGTGCCGGTGCCCAGCGCGCCTGCGGCGTGCACCACGCCGTGCACCGCGCCGAAACGCGCGCGCGCCATGGCGACCACGGCCTGCATCTGCGCTTCGTCGGCCACATCGGCCGAACACAGCAGCACCTCGGCGCCGGCGGCCTCCATCGCGCGGATGCCGGCGATGCGCTCCTTCTGCGGCGCGGGCGTGTCTTTCGCCGCCAGCAACGCATCCCACTGCGCCCGGTCGGGCCAGGCCGAACGCGACAGCAGCACCAGCCGGGCCGCGCGCGCGGTGCGGGCCAGCCATTGGCCCAGCGTGAGGCCAATGCCACCAGCACCGCCCGTCACGAGGTAGGTACCGCCGTCGCGCAGCGGCAGAGCGCCCGTGTCGGCGCCCAGGCGCTGCGGCGCGAGCGTGGGCGTCCAGCGATGGCGCCCACGGTAGGCCACCACGCCGTCCGGTTCGGGCCGGGCCGCCTCGGCGCGCAGCGAGGCGGCCAGCCGGGGCGCGGCCTCAGGCGCCCATTCGCTGCCCGCCAGATCGATCACGCGGCAGTGCACGCCGGGCACGTCCAGCGGCAAGAGCAAGGCCGGGCCGAGCAGCAGCGCGCGCTCGGGCCGAACGGACTCGGTGCCCAGCACCGGCTCGCGGTCGCTGCTGAGCACGAGCACCGGCAGCGGCTGGGCGCGCTTGAGGCCACCCAGCGCGCGCGCCAGGCAGATCAGCGCGTCGAAGGCCTGGCGGCGGCCTTGCGGCAGCGCGGCGTCCAGGGCATCGGCCACCAGCGGCGCATCGGGCGCCACGTTCCAGGCGTGCAGCACGCAGGCCAGCGGTGCCGCGCCCAGGGCGCCGAACAGTTGATCGTGGTCGGCTTGTGAACCGGGCGCCACCTCGTAGTGCGTGGCCGAGACCTGCCGGAACGCGTCACCGGCGCTCACCGAGACCACCTCGGCGCCCTGCCCGGCCAGCGCGGTCGCCAGGGCCTGTGACGCGGCGTCGTCGCCCCGGAACACCAGCCAGCGGCCCTGGGCCTCGGAGGACGGTGACAGACCGGTGGGCAAGGCGCCCGCGCGTTGCCAGGAAGCTTCCCAGAACCAGTCGTCGACGGGCCGCTGCACGGCGGCTTCCGCCACCGGGGCCGCCGCCTTGGCGGGCGCGGCCTTGGGCGCCGCCGGGTCCACCGCGTGGCGCTTGCGTTCGAACGGGTAGGTGGGCAGCGGCACGCGGTGCGGCCGCGCCGGGCCGTGCAGGCCGGCCCAGTCGAGCGACACGCCCGCGAGCCAGAGGCGGCTCGCGGCTTCGAGCATCGCCACCGAGCCGCCGCGCGCATCGCGCGCGTTGCCCATGGACAGGCTGGTGCGGCGCACGCCCTCCACGCCCAGTGCCATGCCGGCCAGCGTGGCCAGCGAGCGGCCGGGGCCGACCTCGAGCAGGTGCAGCGAGGCATCGGCCGCCAGCGTGCGCACGCCGGCCTCGAACAGCACGGCGCGGCGCAGGTGCTCGGCGTAGTACGCGGGCGAGGTGGCCTGGGCCGGTGTGATCCACAGGCCAGTGACGTTGGACACGTAGGGAACACCGGGGGCGGCCAGGGCCATCTTCTCGACCAGCGCGGTGAAGGGGGCGAGCACGCCTTCCATCATCGAGGAATGGAACGCGTGCGAGGTGTGCAGCGGCTGGGCGTCGATGCCCTGCTCTTTCAGTTGTTTGAGGCAGGCCTCCAGCGCCTCGTGCGGGCCGGAGATGGCGCACAGGCCAGGCGCGTTCACCGCCGCGATCTCCAGCGTGCCGGCCGGCGTGGCCAGCCATTTCTGCAGCTCGGAAGCGCTGAGCTGCACCGCCGCCATGCCGCCGGGCGCCATGCCCTGCATCAGCTGGCCGCGCGCGGCCACCAGGGTGAGCGCATCGGCCAGCGACATCACGCCGGCCAGGTGGGCCGCCACGTACTCGCCGATGCTGTGGCCCAGCATCGCGGCCGGGCGCACGCCCCACGACTGCCACAGCGTCGCCAGCGCGTACTCGGTGACGAACAGCGCCGGCTGGGCATAGCGGGTTTCGTTGATGGTGAGGTCGCCCGCGGGGGCGAACAGCACGTCGCGCAGGTCGCGGCCCAGGGGCTCGCGCAGCAACTCGGCGCAGCGGTCGATCGCGTCGCGGTACACGGCGTGTTGCGCGTACAGGTCGGCGCCCATGCCGGCGAACTGGCTGCCCTGCCCGCTGAACAGGAAGGCCACGGGTCGCTCGCCGCCTTCGTGGCGGGCCGTGTGCACCGGCGCGCGCCTGGGCGCACCGAGCGCGGCCACCGCGTCGGCGGCGGTCGCGGCCACCAGGGTGCGGCGGTGCGGGAAGGCACGCCGGCCTTCCTGCAGCGTCCAGGCCACGTCGCGCAGGTCCTGCGCCGCGCCAGGTCCGGCGAGGTGCTCGCGCAGGCGCTGCGTGGCGGCTTCGAGCGCGGCTTCGCTGCGCGCGGACAGCACCAGCAGCTGCGGTTGGCTGGCGTTTTCCACGCGCTCGATGGCGGGGGCCTCTTCCAGCACCACGTGGGCGTTGGTGCCACCGATGCCGAAGGAACTCACGCCCGCGCGGCGCGGTGCATCCCCCGCTGGCCAGGGCGCGGCCTGGGCGCTGGCGGTGAACGGCGAGCTGTCCAGGCCGAGCTGCGGGTTGGCCTGGCGGAAGTTCACCAGCGGCGGCAGCTCGCGGTGCTCCAACGCGAGCACGGTCTTGATCAGACCCGCCACGCCGGCAGCGGCGTCGAGGTGGCCCAGGTTGGCCTTGAGCGAGCCCAGGCGGCAGAAGCCCTGGTCGGCCGTGCCGGCCTCGAACACCTGGCGCAGCGCCGCGATCTCGATCGGGTCGCCCAGCGGCGTGGCGGTGCCGTGCGCCTCCAGGTAGCCGATGCTGCGCGGTTCCACGCCCGCCAGCATCTGCGCCGTGGCGATGGCCTCCACCTGGCCGTCCACGCTGGGCGCGGTGTAGCCGGCCTTGCCAGCGCCGTCGTTGTTGATGGCCGCGCCGCGGATCACGGCGTGGATGGTGTCGCCATCGGCCAGCGCATCGGCCAGGCGCTTGAGCACCACGATGCCGGCGCCGGCGCCGGGCCGCGTGCCCTTGGCGTCCACGTCGAACGGCCGGCAGTGGCCGTCGGGCGAGAGGATCATGCCCTCCTGGAACAGGTAGCCGCCGCGCTGCGGGAAGTTCACCGACACGCCGCCGGCCAGCGCGATGTCGCACTCGTGCCGCTCCAGCGCGCGGCAGGCCACCTGCACCGCCACCAGTGAGGTCGAGCACGCGGTCTGCAGCGTCATGCTGGGCCCGTGCAGGTCCAGCTTGTAGGACACGCGCGTGCAGAGAAAGTCCTTGTCGTTGCCCAGCATGAGCTGGTAGCCGCCCACCGACGCGGCCAGCGCCGGGTCGCGCAGGATCTGCGACAGCAGGTAGGTGTTCATGCTGGCGCCGGCGTAGACGCCGACGGCCTGCGCGACGGCACCGGGCGCGTAACCCGCGTGCTCCAGCGCCTCCCACGCGCACTCCAGGAAGATGCGCTGCTGCGGATCGATCACCTGCGCCTCGCGCGGCGACATGCCGAAGAAGCCGGCATCGAAGTGGTCGGCGTCCTCCAGCACGGTGCCCTTGCGCACATACTGCGGTTGCGCGCTCAGGGCCGGGTCCACGCCCGCGCCGTGCAGGTCGGCGTCGCTGAACGGTTCGAGCGACTCGACGCCCTCGCGGATGTTCCGCCAGAACGCGTCCAGATCGCGCGCGCCCGGGAAGCGCCCCGCCATGCCGACGATGGCCATGGCGTGCTCGGGAAATTTCTCGCTGGGACCCATCCCCTTACCCCTGAATCTGTTTGGCGGCGCGCGCGCGGGCGCGCTCCAGCGCCCCGCTGGCGCCCGCCGGTGTTGACATGCGTTCGGCCTGCGCAGCCACGGTGGTGCGCTGGAACAGCTCCACCAGCGGGAACTCCTTGCCGAACTCGCGCTGCATCGCCGACTGGAGCCGGACCAGCAGCAGCGAGTGGCCGCCGAGGTCGAAGAAGTTGGCGTGCAGGCCCACGCGCTGGGTGTTCAGCACCTCGCGCCAGAGCGCGGCGACCTGGCGCTGCACCGGCGTCATGAGGGCCTCGTCGGCGAGGTCGGCCGCCTCGTCCACCACCAGCGTCGGCGCCGGCAGGGCCTTGCGGTCCACCTTGCCGTTGGGCGTCAGCGGCAGCGCCTCCAGCACCACGAAGAGGTTGGGCACCATGTACTCGGGCAGCTGCACGCGCAACGTGGCGCGAGCGGCCTCGGTCTCGAAGGTGGCGCCGGGCTGGCTCACGACATAGGCCACCAGGCGCTGATCGCCCGGCGTGTCCTCGCGCACGTGCACCACGCAATCCTTGATGCCCTCGTGTTTCGCGAGCACGGTTTCGATCTCGCCCAGCTCGATGCGAAAGCCGCGCACCTTGACCTGGTGGTCGCGCCGGCCGACGAACTCCATGCGGCCGTCGGCCAGGAAGCGCACCACGTCGCCGGTGCGGTAGACCCGCGCCGGTCCTACGCCGGGCAGGTCCAGCGTCACGAACTTCTCGGCCGTCAGGTCGTCGCGGTTGCGGTAGCCGCGCGCCAGGCCGTCGCCGCCGATGCACAGCTCGCCGCCCACGCCCACCGGTGCCGGCAGGCCCGAGGGCTCCAGCACATAGACCTGGGTGTTGGCGATCGGGCGCCCGATGGAGATCGCGCGCTGCGTGTCGGTGACGCGCCAGACCGTGGACCAGATGGTGGTCTCGGTCGGGCCGTACATGTTCCACAGCTCGCCGCCCGTGGCCAGCAGCTTGTCGGCCAGGTCGCGCGGCAGGCCTTCGCCGCCGCACAGCATCTTCAGGCCGGGCCGGCCTTGCCAGCCGCTGTCCAGCAGCAGGCGCCAGGTGGCCGGCGTGGCCTGCAGCAGCGTGGCCTCGGACCGGTCGAGCAGCGCCGCCAGGCGCACGCCGTCCAGCGCGGTTGCGCGCGAGGCCAGCACCACCGTGCCGCCCACGGTGAGCGGGCCGTGGATTTCCAGGCCCGCGATGTCGAACGACAGGGTGGTCACCGAGACGAATCGGTCCTGCGCGGTGATGCCCGGCTCGCGGTGCATGGACAGCAGGAAGTTCACCACCGAGCGGTGCTCCAGCATCACGCCCTTGGGGCGGCCGGTGGACCCCGAGGTGTAGATCACGTAGGCCAGGTCGCTGGATGCGGCCAGGGGCGCCGGGTTGGCGTTGGGCTGGGTCGCCAGCGTGGGGGCATCGCGGTCCAGGCAGACCGCGCGGATGCCGGCGGGCAGGCCTTCGGCCAGGGCCGACTGGGTCACGACGATGGACAGTTCGGCGTCTTCCATCATGTAGTCGATGCGGTCCTTGGGGAACGCCGGGTCGAGCGGCACGTAGGCCGCGCCGGCCTTGAGCACACCCATCACCGCGACCACCATGTCCTCGCTGCGCTCCATCCACACACCGACCAGCGACTCACGCCCCGCGCCCAGGGCACGCAGGTGGTGGGCCAGCTGGTTGGCGCGGGCATTGAGTTCGGCGTAGCTCAGCGACACGTCCTCGAACCGCAGCGCCACCGCGTCGGGCGTGCTCGCGGCCTGGGCCTCGAACAGGCCGTGCACGGTCTGCTCGACCGGGTACGGCATGGCGGTGGCGTTCCAGTCCAGCAGCAGCTGGCGCTGCTCGTCGTCTGTCAGCAGGGCCAGTTCGCTCACGCGCGCGTCCGGCCGCTCCACGAAGCCTTCGAGCAGCTTGCGGTAGTGGTTGAGCATGCGCTCGATGGTGGAGACGTCGAACAGGTCGGTGTTGTATTCGAAGTAGCAGCGCAGGCCGTGCACGATGTCGAACACGTCCACCGACAGGTCGAAGCGCGAGGCGGTCACGTCCAGGTCCACGCTGTCGCAACGCAGGCCGGGCAGTTCCAGGCTGGTCATGGACAGGTTCTGCAGCACGAACAGCACCTGGAACAACGGCGAATGGTCCAGCTCGCGGCGCGTGCCCAGCTCGTCGACCAGCATGTCGAACGGCATCTCCTGGTGGGCGTAGGCGCGCAGCGCGCGCTCGCGCACGCGGGTCATGAGTTCGCGCACCGTCGGGTCGCCGCTCACGTCGGCGCGCAGCACCAGGTTGTTGGCGAAGAAGCCGATGGTGTGCTCCACCTCGGAACGGTTGCGGTTGGCGATGGCCGAGCCGATGGCGATGTCGGTCTCGCCGCTGTAGCGGTGCATGAGCACCTGGAAGGCCGAGAGCATCACCATGAACAGCGTCGTGCCCTCGGCGCGGCCGAAGGCCTTGAGGCGGTCGGAGAACGCGGGCGTGAGCTGCAGCGCGCAGCGCGAGCCATGGGTGGTCTGCACCGGCGGGCGGGGCCGGTCGGTGGGCAGCTGCAGCATCGACGGCAGGCCGGCGAGTTCGCGCTTCCAGAACGCCAGGTGCTCGTCGATCGCGCCCTGCGCGAAGGCGCGGCGCTCCCATTCGGCGTAGTCGTAGTACTGGATGGGCGGCTCGACCACCGTCACCTCGTGGCCGGTCGCCAGGCGCGAATACAGGTCGCGGAACTCCAGCATGAAGATGCCGAGCGACAGGCCGTCGGACACGATGTGGTCCAGCGCGAAGGCGAACACCTGCTGCTGTCCGCTCTCGCGGATCAGGCCGGCGTGCAGCAGGGGCGCCTGCGACAGGTCGAACGGGCGCCGCGCGATGCTTTCGATCGCCTGCTTGCACGCGGCGTCGCGCGCGCCGCCCTGCAGCGGCGAGATGTCGATGCGGTCCAGGTGCACGCGGGCGTGCGGGTCGATCACGAAGCGCGGTTCGCCCTGCACCGAGATGAAGCGCGTGCGCAGGCTTTCGTGCCGCGCCACCAGCACCGCCAGCACGCGCTCGAGCACGGCTTCATCCAGCGGCCCGCTGATGCGCAGCGCCGCCGCGATGTTGTAGGCGTGGCTGGTGGGGTCCATCTGGCGCAGGAACCACAGCCGCTGCTGGGTGTGCGAGATCGGCATGTCGGCCTGGCGCGGCACGCGCTCCAGCGCCGGCAGCACCGAGCGGGCGGGCGCCGTGCCGTGCGCCGCCAGGTAGGCCTTGACCTCGTCCTTGCGCCGCCCGAGTTCCTCGCGGAGTTCGGCCGTCACCGCGCCTTTGGGCGCGTTGACGCTGAGCCGGTCTCCGTCGAGTTTCAGATGGATGTCCAGCCCTTGAAGCCGCTTGATCAACTCAACGGTATCGCTCACAACGTGAGTTCCTCCCGGCTGTTGGCGTCGGAGGCATCCGAGGTGTCGTCATCGCCATAGAGGCTGTTCAGGTGGGTCGCCATCTCGCCCACCGAGGGCCATTCGAAGGCGGCCGTGGCGGCCACGCTGCGGCCCAGCGCCTGCTGCAGGCGGTTGCGCAGTTCCACCGAGGTGAGCGAGTCCAGGCCCAGCGCGGTGAAGGTCTGGTCCACCGGGATCGATTGCGGCGAACCCGCCAGGCCCAGCACGGTGGCCAGCTCGCGGCGCACCAGCGTCACCAGCTGTTCGCGCCGCTCCTTGGCCGGCAGGCTGGCGTAGTCCACGCGCGCGGCGCTGCCCTGGGCCTGGCCGCCGCCGCGGTTCTGCGCGGCCGCGAGCAGGTCCGACAGGAGCCTGGGCGCCTGCCCGGCCGGCATCTGCTGGCCCAGCAGCGCCCAGTCGATCGGCGCGACCGAGCTGCGGGTGGCGTTGTCGCGCAGCAGAACGCTCAGCGCCTGCATGCCCTCCGCCGGCGACAGCGAGGCCAGGCCTTGCGCACCCGCCTTGGAGACCGTGCCGGCGCGCACCGCCATGCCCACCTCGCTCCACGCGCCCCAGTTGACGCTGAGGGCGGCGCGGTCCGCGTCGCGGCGCTGGCGCGCCAGCGCATCGAGAAAAGCGTTGGCCGCCACGTAGTTGCCCTGCCCCGCCGAGCCGAACACGGCCGACAGCGAGGAGTAGAAGACCACGAAGTCGGGCCGATGGCCGGCGCGCTCCAAGGCCACGCTCAGGCGCCACGCACCGTCGGCCTTCGGCCCCATCACGGTGGCGAAGCGCTCCGGCGTCTGCTTGATGAGCACGCCGTCGTCGAGCACCGCCGCACCGTGGATGACACCGCCCAGCGCGGGCATGTCCTTCAGGGCCGCCATGAGGCGCGCGATGCCCTCGGCCGTGGCCACATCGGCCGAGACCGTCTTCACGCTCACGCCCTCGGCTTCCATGGCCGCGATGGCGTCGCGCGCGGTGGCGTCGGGTTCGCTGCGACCGGCCAGCAGCAGGTGGCGCGCGCCCTCGCCTGCCAGCCATTGGCCTGCCAGCAGACCCAGGCCCTTGAGACCACCGGTGACGAGGTAGGTGGCGTCGTCGCGCACCGCCTGCGGCACCTTGGGCGGGTCCACGCGGTGGCGGAACACCACGCGGCCGATGTGCTTGGCCTGCGCCATGTAGCGGAAGGCGTCGGGCGCGCTCTCGAACGGGAAGGTGGTGCAAGGCAGCCACGGCAGCACGCCGGACTCGATCTCCTGCAGCACGCGCGTGAAGATCTGGCCCACGATTTCCGGTGTGTCGCGCGCGTTGTCGTTGCAGTCGACGATGTGGTACTCGATGCCCCGGTTGAGCTCGGCCACGCGCTCGTGCGTCCACAGGCCGCGCTTGCCGATCTCCAGAAAGATGCCGCCGTCGGAGAGGCATTCGAAGCTGCGGTCCAGCAGGTGGCCGGCGAGCGAGTTGAGCACCAGGCGCACACCTTTGCCTTCGGTGATGCGGGCGATCTCGTCGGCGAAGGAGTCGCTGCGCGAGTCCAGCGGATGGTGCACACCGAGGCGGCGCAGTTCCTCGCGCTTCTCGGGGCTGCCGGCGGTGGCGAATATCTCGGCGCCCGCGCGGCGGGCCAGCGCGATGGCGGCCATGCCCACGCCGCCCGCGCCCGAGTGGATCAGCACGCGGTCGCCCTTGCTCATCTTGCCCAGCAGGTTGAGCGTGATGTCGGCCGTGAGGTAGGCGGTGGGGATGGCGGCACCCTGCTCGAAGCTCACGCCATCGGGCAACGGTGCGACGAATTCCCAGCGCGCGACCGCGTGGCTGGAGAAGGCGCCTTCGAGCATCGCGACCACGCGGTCGCCGACCTTGAACTGCGTCACGCCCTCGCCCACAGCCACGACCTCACCCGAGGCATCGCTGCCCAGGTGGCGAATCTCGCCGGGGTACATGCCCAGCGCGCTGAGCACGTCGCGGAAGTTCAGGCCGCTGGCGCGCACCCGGATCTCGACCTCGCCCCGGCCCGGCGCGCGGCGTTCCATCGCACCCAGGTTCAGGTTTTCAAGCGTGCCGCGCTCGGTGATGTTCAGGCGGATCGGCGCGTCGTCGATGTGCGGCGCGCTGGAACGCGGCTGGCGCGCCAGGCGGGCGGCATAGCGCACGCCCTTGCGCAGCGCGACCTGGTTCTCTTCGCTGCCGGACAGCATTTCGTCGAGCAGCAGGCGCGCATCGCTGGGCGTGGCTTGCGGATCGAGGTCCACCAGGGTCACGCGCAGCTCGGGGTGCTCGGTCGCGGCCACCCGCGCCAGGCCGGCCACCGGGGCCTGGGTGATGCGCAGTTCCTCGGTGCCGTCCACCGACTGGCTGCCGGCGGTGGCGATCCACAGGCGCGGCGCCGACGGCAGCCCGGCCTGCGCCAGGGCCTGCAGGGTCAGCAGCGCGGCGTCCACGCCGAAGCGCTGCACCGCGCTGGGCAGGTCGTCGTCGCGCAGCGCCGGCACGCGCAGCGGCCACAGCGACACCACGCCACGCAACGCGCCACGCTCGGCGGCCTTGGCCACCAGGCGGGCGTACTCGCCGGCCTGGGTCTCGTCGATCACCGTGGCGCCCGCTCCGGCCGCGCTGCCCGAAGGCAGCACACGCAGGGCCTGGCCGCCACGCTGGGCGATCTCGTCGGCCAGCCGCTGGCCGCGGCCCTGGCCTTCGTCGAACACCAGCCAGATGCCTTCGGCGGTGGCGGGTTCGGCCACCAGGGCCTCGGGCTTCCATTGCAGTTCGTAGAGCCAGTCGGCCACCTGCGCGTCCACGCGCTGGCGGAACAGTTCGCGGCTGGCGCGGCGGCAGCGCAGGCCTTCGAGCAGGGCCACGGGCTGGCCGTCGGGCGTCTCGATGTGCACGTCGAGCACCAGCATGTCGCTGTGCGGCGGCGCCGGGCGCACGCGCGCATGGCTGCGCAGCGTGGCGGTGGGCGTGGCGTTCCAGAGGTAGCGGTCCACGCCGATGGGCAGGTAGAAGCGGCCGTCGTTGGCGCTGGGCAGCGTGTCCATGGCGACCGCCGAGGTGTGGAAGCAGGCGTCGAGCAGCGCCGGGTGCATCAGGTACTTGCCGGCATCGGCCTGCACCGCGTCGGTCAGCACGATCTCGCCAATGGCTTCGCCTTCACCGCACCAGACGCGCTTCATGCCCCGGAAGCCGGCGCCGAAATCGACGCCCAGCTTGCGCACCTTGTCGTAAAACGGCGCGACCTCGACCTCGTTGGTCAATCGCTTCGCCGCCTCGGCCACCGGCGACACCGGCACCGCCTCGACCGGGCCACGCAGCGGCTCGGCGCTGGCGTGCTGGGCCCATTCGGCATCGGGCCGCTTCGCGTCGCGGCTGAACACCCGCACGCGCGAGGGCGCACCGCCCAGGGCCTTGTCCACCGAGACCTGCATGAGCCGCTGCTCGCCGTCGAGCAGGGGCATGGGTTCGCCGATCTCCACCGCCGTGAGCCCGGTGACGGCCGGGTCGGCCTGCCGCGCCCCGGCCAGCGCGGCCTCGAGGTAGGCGGTCAGCGGCATCACGGCCTCGGACGCGATCACGTGGTCCGCCACCCAGGCCGGGCTGGTGGCGTCCACCGTGCGTTCGAACTGCGCGGCCACGCCGGCCACGTTCAGGCGCTCGCCGAGCAGGTCGTGCACCGAGTCGCCGGCCACGCGGCGGGCGCGCGGCGCGAAGGGCACGAGGTAGGCCTGGCGCTGGAAGGGGTACAGCGGCAGCTCCAGGCTGTGGCGCACGCCCGGGCCCTGCACCGCCGTCCAGTTCAGTTTCGCGCCACGCACATACAGGCGCGCCACGCTGTCGAGCATCTGTTCCCAGCCGCCCTTGCTGCGCTTGAGCGAGGGCAGCCAGTCGGTCGCCGTGCCTTCGGGCACGCACTGCATGCCCAGGCCGATGAGCGTGGGATTGGGCCCGACTTCGAGGTGCACGTCGCACTGCGTGGCGGCCAGCGCGCGCGCGCCGCTTTCGAATGCCACCGGTGCGCGCACGTGGCTGGCCCAGTAGTCGGCCATGCGGCTGCCCCACTTCGCCCAATCCATGGGGGCGCCGTCGAGGTTGGAGATCCAGGTGAGCGTGGGCGCCGAATGCGCCACGCTCGCGGCGAGCTGGCGGAATTCTTCCACCATGGGGTCCATCAGCGGCGAGTGGAAGGCGTGCGACACCGACAGCGCCTGCGTGCGCAGGCCCTGCTCGGCCAGGCGCGCCGCGATGGCGGCCACTTCGGCGCCGGCACCGGCGATCACCAGGTTGCCCGGCGCGTTGAAGGCCGCGACCGACACCTTGTCGGCGTGCGGCGCGATCTCGCGCTGCACCAGCGCCGCATCGCCCTGCACCGCCACCATGGCGCCGCCGGCCGGCAGCGCCTGCATCAGCCGGCCCCGGGCCGCAATCAGGCGCGCGCCACCTTCCAGGCTGAACACGCCCGCGACCACGGCGGCGGCGAATTCGCCCACGCTGTGGCCGATCACCACCGTGGGCTCGATGCCCCAGCTGCGCCAGGTGGCGGCCAGCGCGACCTCGATGGCGAACAGCGCGGGTTGGGTGAAACCGGTCTGGTCCAGGCTGCCACCGGTCTCCTCGAACATCACCTCGCGCAACGGCCGGCCCAGCAAGGGGTCGAGCACGGCCGCGCAGCGGTCGATCGTGGCCTTGAACACGGGCTCGGCGTCGTAGAGCTCGCGGCCCATCCCGACGTACTGCGCGCCCTGCCCGGTGAAGAGGAAGGCCACGCGGTTGCGGCCGCTGGCCGAGACGGAACCCTGCACGGCCGACTGGCCGGTGCTGGCGAGTTCGCGCAGCTGGGCCTGCATGCCGGCGCGGTCGGCCGCGACCAGCACCGTGCGCAGCAGGTGGTGCGAACGGCCGATGGCGGCGGTGGCGCACACGTCGGCCAGGGCATCGGCCGGGCGTTGTTCCAGGTGGTCGGCGTAGCGCAGCGCCAGCGCCTGCAGCGCCGCGTCGTTCTTGGCCGACAGCGGCATGGCGTACAGGGGCCGGGCCGGTGCGGCCTCCGGCGCGGCGGCTACGGGTGGCTCGGCCACCAGCACGTGGGCGTTCATGCCGCTGAAACCGAAAGCACTGGCGCCCGCGATGCGGCGCGCGCCACCCACGGGTTGCCAGTCGTGCAGCGCGGTGCTCACGCGCACCGGCAGCGTGTCCCAGGGGATGGACGGCGTGAGCTGCTTCACGTGCAGGCTGGCGGGCAGTTTCTGGTGGCGCAGCGCCATCACCAGCTTGATCACGCTGGCCACACCGGAGGCGGCTTCCAGGTGGCCGATGTTGGATTTGACCGAACCGACCTCGAAAGGCTGGTGCATGGCCCGGCCTTCGCCGTACACGGCGGCCAGCGCCTCGACCTCGATCGGGTCACCCAGCGAGGTGCCGGTGCCGTGGGCCTCGACGTAGCTCACGTCCGTCGGTTTGAGGCGGGCCGAGGCCAGCGCCTGGCGCACCACTTCCTGCTGGGCCAGGCCGTTGGGCACGGTCAGGCCGCTGGAGCGGCCGTCCTGGTTGATCGCCGAGCCGGGGATCACGCCCAGGATGCGGCGGCCGTTGGCCACGGCGTCGGACAGGCGCTCGAGCACGATCAGGCCGCAGCCCTCACCGCGCACGAAGCCGTTGGCCGAGGCATCGAAGGTCTTGCAGCGGCCGTCGGGCGACAACATGCCCCACTTGGAGATCAGCACGAAGGGGTCGGGCGAGAGGATGGCGTTGACGCCGCCCGCCAGCACCAGGTTGCTTTCGCCGTTGCGCAGGCTCTGGCAGGCGGTGTGGATCGCCACCAGCGAGGACGAGCAGGCGGTGTCGATCGCCATGCAGGGGCCGCGGAAGCCGAAGGTGAAGGACACGCGGCCGGCGGCGGCGTTGAGCGCGGTGCCGGTGGCCAGGTAGATGTCGCTGCGGGCCGGGTCGGCCACGTCGATGCGGTTGGAGTAGTCCATCGACGTGATGCCGACGAACACGCCGGTCAGGCTGCCGTCGAGCTGGTCGGTCGGGATCGCAGCATGCTCCATCGCCTCCCAGGCCACCTCCAGCAGCAGCCGCTGCTGCGGGTCCACGCCCGCGGCCTCGCGCGGCGACATGCCGAAGAAGCTGGGTTCGAACTGGTCGATGTCTTTCAGGAAGCCGCCGGCCTTGGTGCGCGCCTTGCCCTGCTTGCTCGGGTCCGGGTCGTAGTACGCGTCCACCTCCCAGCGGTCGGCGGGCACCTCGCCCACCACGTCCTTGCCCTCGGTCAGCAGGTTCCAGAAGCTGTCGGCGTCTTCCGCGCCACCGGGCACGCGGCAGGCCATGCCCACGATGGCGATCGGCTCGTGTTTCGCGTTCTCGACCGCATCCAGGCGGGACTGCAGGCGCTCGATGGCGCCGAGCGCGTTCTGCAGCATGTTGCGCCGATCGGCGGCGGGCGCCGGCTGGGCGGGCGTCGATTCAGGGGGGTTGGTCCGATCTGACTGCATATCACTTCCTCACTGAAAACTTCATCACGGCGTCGACCGCGCCATCACCGCGTCGCGGGCATGCAGGCGCGGCTCGCGCAGCCAAAGGCAGAGCGCAGCACCAACGATCAACAGGAGCCCCAGCGCCATGCGCGGGACCGACATATCATGCCCCAGCCCTGCCACCCAGAAGAGCGGCACGGTGAAGGCAATTTGTAAATACGCGAAGGGTGCCGAAATACTCACGGGCGCGGCGGCGGCAGAGCGGTCCAGCGCGAGCAAGGCCACGTAACCGAGCAGGCCGATCGCCACCATGGTGAGCAGGTCGGTCAGCGGTGGCGTGATCCACAGGCCGGGCATGGCGGGCGTGAGCGCCACGAACACACCGGCGGCGGTGTAGAACAGGTTGGTGCGGGTGGTCTCGGTGCGCAGCGAGCGCGTCATCACCACGTAGACGCTGAAGCACAGGGCCATGCCCAGGGGATAGACCAGCAGCGACGGCCCCGGCAGCCCGTGCAGGCCGTTGACCAGCAGGCCGCCCAGGCAGGCCACGAAGGTGGCCACCCAGACCAGCAGCGGCACGCGGTCCTGCAGAAACACCCAGGCCAGCCCGAGGATCAGCACCGGGCTGATCCAGAAGATGGTCATGACCGAATGCCCGGGCACGCCCATCTGCATGCCGATCACCCAGGACGCGGGCATGCCCAGCATCAGCAGCGAGCGCGCCACATGGAACACCGGGCGGCGCGTCTGCCAGAGCGAGGCCGGCTCGCGCCATCCCCACAGCGCCAGCATCAGCGCCAGGTGCACGGCATAGCGCGTCCAGACCACCTGGTACGGGGAGTAGTGGCGCAGCACGTTCGCCGCCATGGCCTCGATCCCCGCCCACAGCAGGACGAAGGCCAGCATCAGCAGGATGGCGCGGCGGTTGGCAGTCATTTCAGTGCCCCACGACGAAAGCAGCAGCCCCATCCAGAGGCATCGAGGGTCCGGCTCCGCCGGCCCGAAATGCCGTCCCCCCTCGAAGCGCCGAAGGCGCGCCACGGAGGGGGGAAGCCGCGCAGCGGCGCAGGGGGGTGCCTCATGTCAATCCAGACCGGCGTGGCCGGTGTCGGCCAGCAGGGAGGTCATGTGCCAGGACGAGCCACGCCGGCGACGGCGCAGCGCCAGCCACAGGCCGGCGGCGAGCAGCACAACGCCCACGGCGATGAGGCCCGGCAGCGGGTGCGCTGCCACCCAGGCGAAGGCCAGTGTGAAACCGATCTGCAGGTACAGCAGCGGCGCGGTGCGCGAGATCGGCGCCACCGCCGTCAGCCGCTCCAGCGCCAGCAGCGCGCCCAGGCCCAGTACCGCCACGCCCCCGAGCAGCAGCAGATCGGGCGCGCTCGGCGTCACCCAGCCCGAGGGCATCAGCGGCAACAGCAGCAGGCAGGCGCCCAGGCCGGTGTAGAACAGGTTCACACGGGTGGGCTCGGCGTGCAGCAGGCGCGTCATCACCACGTACACGCTGAAGCAGGCGGCCATGGCCACCGGGAACACCAGCAGCTCGGGCCGGGGCAGCACGTGCGGGCCCAGCAGCAGGAACACGCCCACGCTGGCCGCCGCCGCGAAGCCGAAGAGACGCAGCGGCACGCGCTCGCGCAGCACCAGGCGCGACAGGCCCAGGATCATGAGCGGCGCGATCCAGAACACCGCCAGGAAGGTGACCGGGGCCAGGCCCCGCTGCACACCGAGCGACCAGCAGGCCGGCATGCCCACCATCATCGCGGCGCGGAACAGCTGCGACACCGGCCGGCGCGTGCGCCACAGCGAAGGGCCGTTGCCGCGCCCGAACAGCATCCACAGCAAGGCCAGGTGCAGCGCGAAGCGCAGGCACACGACCTGCGCGAGGCCGTAGCGCTGCAGGAGCACGCCGGTGAGCGCCTCCTCGGCCGCCCACAGGGCCACGAAGATGATCGTCAGGCGCATGCCAAGGGATCGGTATTTCATCGGGTCTGCTCCAGTCGGGCCAGCAAGCGGGCCTCCAGTTCGTCGTCGCTGAGCGAATCCAGGTCCGCATCGGCATCGGGCACCTCGACCTCGGCCACCGCGGCGGGCGCTGCGGTGGGTGCCGGTGGTGCGGCCGGCTTGACGGTGAGCTGGGTTTCCAGAAAACGCGCGAGCGCGCCCACGTTGGGGTAGTTGAAGGTCAGCGTGGATGGCAGCGCACGCGCCGCGCCGCGCTCCAGCCGCCGCTTGAGTTCGACCGCCATCAGCGAGTCCATGCCCAGGTCGAACAGGCCGGTGGCGATGGGCACCACAGCCGGCCCGGCCAGGCCGAGCACCGAGGCCACCTCCTGCCGCACGAACTCGACCAGCAGGTCGTGGCGCATCGCGGGCGGCGCGGCCTCCAGCCGCGCCTGCAGCGAAGGCCCGCTGTCCGCGCGCGGCGCTTGCACCACGGCGGCGCGCGGCGCGACGCCCAGGTGCGACAGCAGCGGGCGCGAGCGGCGCGCTTCGTGCAAGGCCTTGAGCGCGGTCCAGTCCACCTGGGCCACGACCGCCTGCCGCGCCGTGCCGCCCAGCAGGCGGCCCAGCGCGTCCAGCGCGTCGGCCGCGGCCATGGGCTGCAGGCCGCCTTCGCGGTAGCTGCGCTGGTCGTCGCTGGAGGCCAGCCGCATCACCTCCCAGGTGCCCCAGTTCACCGAGATCACGCGGCGCGAGGCATCGCTGGCCTCAGCCAGCGTGTCGAGGAAGGCGTTGGCGGCCGCGTAGTGGGCCAGCCCCGAGGCGCCGAGCAAGGCGGTGGTCGAGGAGAACAGCACCAGGAAATCGAGCGGCATGCCGCGCGTGAGGCGGTCGAGCACCAGCGTGCCCGTGAGCTTGGGTGCCAGCATCTGGCGCACCATCGCGTCGTCGAGCTGAAGCAGCGGCGCGGCGCTCAGCGCGGCGGCGGCGTGCATCACGCCGCGCAGCGGCGGCGCCTCCCGCTTGAGCTGTTCGAAGGCGCGCGCCATGGCGGCTTCGTCGGCCACGTCGGCCTGCACGGTGTGCACCGTCGCGCCCAGGGCCTCGATCTCGGCCACGCCGGGCGCGCCAAGGTCGGGGTTGCGCCCCAGCAAGGCGATGTGGCGCGCGCCGTGTTCGGCCAGCCAGCGCGCCACCACCAGGCCCAGGCCACCGAAGCCGCCGGTGACGAGGTAGCAGGCATCGGCGCTGAAGCTCGGCGCCGACGCGGGCGGCGTGTCGGCCTGGACCAGGCGCGCCACGCGGCGCTGGCCATCGCGCCAGGCCACCTGGTCTTCACCGTCCACCGCATCGAGCGCTTCCAGCAGCGTGTCCACGGTCGAAGCCGAAGGCAGGTCGATCAGGCCGCCCCAGGCGCCGGGCTGTTCGAGCGAGAAGCCGCGTCCCCAACCCCACAGCGGCGCCTGCCAGGCGGCGCCCGGGCTCATGGCGCCACCGGCTCCGCCCTGCACGCCCTGCGTCACGAACCGGATGCGGCCCTGCCCTTGCGCGGCCGCCGCCAGCCAGCGGCGCGGCCCTTCGCCCGCGAGCGTGTGGGCCAAGGCGGCGGCTTCGCGGTCGTCCAGACCGCGCGAGGCCAGTTCCAGCGCCGCCAGGTAAATGATCTCGCCCAGCGCACCGGCGGGCGGCACCGCGTCCGCCGCCAGGGTCTGCACCTGGTCGCCGCGCGCGCGCAGGCGCCCGGCCAGCGCCTGGCCCAGACCCTGCAGGTCGCCCACCAGGGTCCAGGCCTGGCCGCCCAGCGGGGCTTGCGCCAGCATCAGCGCCTGCTGGGCCGCGCCGCGCGTGGTCCAGCGGTCGTCGGGCACCGCGCAGGCGCCCTGGAAGCCCAGGCCTTGCAGCGTGTCCAGCCAGGCGCTGCGCGGCACCAGGGGGTAGTCCGGGCGCAGGGCGGCATCGGTGAATCGCCACCAGCCTTCGGTGAGGCCGAAGGTGAGGTCCACCCAGCGTTCCGGGGCCACGCCTTCCAGCAGGAACAGCATGGCGCCCGGCGCCATCAGGCTTTTCGCGTGGCGCAGGGTCTGGGCCAGGTCGGCGGTGGCGTGCAGCACGTTGGCCGCGATCACGATGTCGTAGGCGCCGGCCGCAAAACCCTGCGCCTGCGGGTCGCGCTCGATGTCGAGCAGTGCGTGGCGCACGAAGGGATAGGCGGCAAAGTTCTCGGCCGCACGCTCCAGGAACAGCGGCGAGAGGTCGGTGAAGGTGTACTCGGTGCGCTCGGCCGGCAGCAGCGGCAGCACGTAGGTGGTGGTGCCGCCGGTGCCGGCGCCGATCTCCAGCACGCGCAGGCGCGCGCCGGCAGGCAGCTGGGCAATGGCCGATTGCAAGGCTTCACCGAGCGCGCGGTTGTAGGTCTGCGCGTAGGGCGAGTCCACGTAGAGCTTGCGCGCCTCGTCGAACGAGCCGCCCGGGAACAGCAGTTGCAGCGGGTCCTGCTCGCCGCGCAGCACAGCGGCCAGCGCGGGCCCGCAGCGGCGCAGCGTGCGCAGCTCGCCGTCGACCTCGCCGAAGGTCTGCATCAGCGTGTCGTAGCGCGCGGCCGCATCGGCCGTGCCCAGGCGGGCGAGCACCGTGTGGCGATCCCCTTCGCGGCGCAGCAGGCCGTCTTCGGCCAGCATCTGCAGCAGGCGCGCGAACAGGCGTTCGTGGCGCGGCACCACGCCCAGGCGCTGCGATTCACCGGCGGTGTCGAACCCGCGCCCCGGCGTGTCGTCGAAGCCGAGCTGGCGCAAGGCGGTGGCGACGTGGTCGGCGCTCAGGCGATCGAGTTCGGGCAGCAGCCGTTCGTACACGGCCAGGCCGTGCTCGGCCGCCAGCGCGCCGAAGCGCTCGCGCAGGGCCGGCGCGAGGCCGGCGGGATCGGGCAGCGAGGCGGCGGCCGGCGCATGGGCCGGCGCGTCTTCCCACACCACCTCATGGAACAGGCCATGGCCCGAGGCATGGCCCAGGGACCGTGCCAGCGCGTCGCGCGAGGCGCGGCGCAGGTGCACGCCGCGGATCTGGCCGAGCACGCCGCCGTCGAGCGAGCGCAGGGTGACTTCGGCCTGCCATTCGGGCGGCTGCGGCGCCTGGCCTGCCGCGTTGAGCAGGCGGGCATGGCACCACAGGCTGGCGGGCAGCGGGCCGGCCAGGTCGATGCGGTCCAGGCCGGTGAAGAGGTAGGTGTGTTCGGTGTCGTCAGTCTGCGGCAGGGTCAGGCCGATGGACTGCAAGGCACCATCGAGCAGCGCGGGGTGTGCCCAGGTCACGGGCTCGTCGGCACAGGCGGTGGGCAGCGCGATGCGCGCCAGGGCCTCGCCGTCGCGGCGGTGCACGTCCTGCAGGCTGCGGAAAGCGGGCCCGAGGTGGATGCCCAGGGCTTCGAGGCGCTGGTGGTAGCCCTCGCCACTGGTGGCCGCGCCCAGCGCGTCGCGCGTGGCGGTGAAGCTGGTGGTGTCGGCACCGGCCTGGGCCTGCTGCGCGCTGCTGGGCTGCAGCCGGCCGCTGGCGTGCAGGTGCCATTCGCCCGACCCATCGGCCGCCTGGCTGTAGACGGAGAACGGCTGCGAACCACCGGACTCGGGGCCCAGGTGGGTCTGCACGGTGCGGCCCGCCTCGGGCAGCACCAGGGGTTCGAGGATCTCGAAGGCCTCGACCGCGCGCAGCGCACGGCCGTTCACGGCCTGGGCCGCGCCTTGCGCGAGCTCCAGCAGCAGCGGGCCGGGCACCAGCACCACGCCCTGCACCACGTGGTCGGCCAGGTAGGGCGTGCTCGCGGGCGACAGCAGGGTCTCGAAGATCGGCACGGCGGTCGGCAGGCGCCGGCCCGGCAGGCCGCTGGGCGCCGGCGCGCGCACGGCTTTTTCGGCGGTCGGCGTGATCCAGAAATCGCGCCGTTCGAAGGGATAGGTCGGCAGGTCCACGCGCTGGCGCGCGTAGGGGCGATCCACGCCGGCCCAGTCGACTGCCGCACCCTGCACGTACAGCGCGGCCAGGCTGGCGTTGAGTTCGTGCCAGTCGCTCTTCTCGCGCCGCAGTGAGGTCAGCAGCAGGTGGTCCTGCTCGGGCAGGCTGCGCTGGGCCAGGGCCATCAGCACCGGGTGCGGGCCGACCTCCAGGAACACGCGGTAGCCCTGCTTCGCCAGCGAGGCGATGCCTTCGGCGAAGCGCACCGGCTCGCGCAGGTGGCGGCGCCAGTAAGCCGCATCGGGCGCGCCCGGCGCGGGCAGCGCGGCGCCGCCGGTCACGTTCCAGGCCACGGGAATCTGGGGCGCGCGCATGCTCACGGCACGGGCGCAGGCTTCCATCGCGTCGAGCGCGGGCGCCACCAGGGGCGAGTGCGCGGCGAGCGAGACGAACAGCTTCTGGCCCTGCACATTGCGCGTGGCGAAGTCGGCCAGCAAGGCGTCGACGGCCTTCGCATCGCCCGAGACCACCAGGCTGTCGGGCGCGTTGATGGCGGCGATGGCCAGGCGATCGGCCATGGGCGCGATGGCCCGGCCCACCTCGTCGGCCGAGGTGAACACGGCGGCCATGGCGCCGCCGGGCGGCAGCGCCTGCATCAGGCGGCCGCGCTCGGCGATGAGCTTGAGGCCTTCCTCGAGCGTGAACACACCGGCCACGCAGGCCGCCACGTACTCGCCCACGGAATGGCCGATCACGGCCGCGGGTTCGATGCCCCAGGCGCGCCAGAGCTGCGTGAGCGCGTATTCGACGGCGAAGAGCGCTGGCTGCGTCCAGGCGGTTTCGTGGATGGCCGCGCCTTCGGCCGGCCCGGCGCGCAGCACGGACTTGAGCGTGCGGCCCTGGGCGTCGGCGCCCAGCAGGCTGTCGCAGCGGTCGATGATGTCGCGGTACAGCGGCGAGGCGGCATACAGCGCCTCGCTCATGCCAGGGTACTGCGAGCCCTGGCCGGTGTAGAGGAAGACCACCTCGGGGGCCACGCCCGGCGTGGCGGTGCCCCGGTACAGCGCGGGGTGTTCGCGACCCTGGGCGAAGGCCTGCAGGGCGGCGCGCGCTTCCTGCGCATCGCTGGCCACCACGGCCAGGCGCTCGGCGAAATGCGAGCGGCCCACGCCGGCGGTGTGGGCCACGTCCGCCAGCGGCGCGCCAGCCGCGAGCGCATCGGCGAAGCGGGCGGCGAGCGCGCGCAGGGCGGGCTCGGAGCGGGCCGAGAGCGGCAGGCAGTGCACCGGGCGCTGGTCGCCCGAGGCGGCGGCCACGGGCGCCGGGGCCTCTTCGATCACGACGTGCGCGTTGGTGCCACTGAAGCCGAAGGAGCTCACGCCGGCGCGGCGCGGGCGTTCGCCGCGCGGCCAGGCATGGCCGTCGCGCGTCACGCTCACGGGGTACTGCGACCAGGCGATGTGCGGGCTGGGTTCGCTGAAATGCAGGTGCCGGGGGATGCGGCCGTGTTGCAGCGCGAGGATCACCTTGATGACGCCGGCCACGCCGGCCGCCGATTCGAGGTGGCCGATGTTGGTCTTGACCGAGCCGATCAGCAGCGGGTTCGCCGCGTCGCGGCCCGGGCCGAGCGCGCCGGCCAGGGCCCGCACCTCGATCGGGTCGCCCAGCGAGGTGCCGGTGCCGTGGGCCTCCACGTAGCCGATGTCGGCCGGGGCCACGCCCGCATCGGCCAGCGCGGCGCGGATCACCGCTTCCTGCGCCGGGCCGTTGGGCACGGTGAGGCCACCGCTGCGGCCGTCCTGGTTGGCGGCGCTGCCGCGGATGACCGCGAGCACGCGGTCGCCGTCGGCCTGGGCGTGGCTCAGGCGCTTGAGCACCAGCACGCCGCAGCCCTCGCCGCGCGCGAAACCGTCGGCCGACGCGTCGAAGGTCTTGCAGCGGCCGTCGGGCGCGAGCATGTGCGCCTTGGTGAGGGCAATGGTGGTCTCGGGCGAGCACATCAGGTTCACGCCCCCGGCCAGCGCGGTGCGCGACTCGCCGCTGCGCAGGCTCTGGCAGGCCACGTGCAGCGCCACCAGCGAGGACGAGCAGGCGGTGTCGATCGACATGGCCGGCCCTTGCAGGCCGAGGAAATACGAGACGCGGCCCGAGGCCACGCTGTGCGCGTTGCCCGAGGCGATGTAGGCGTCGATGCTGTCGCTGCCGCGTTGCAGCACGCGGTGGAAGTGGTCGCTGTTGCACAGGCCGAAGAAGACGCCGGTGGGCGAGCCGGCCAGGCCTTCGGGCGAGAGACCGGCCTGCTCCAGCGCTTCCCACGAGACCTCCATCAGCAGGCGCTGCTGCGGGTCCATGGTGAGGGCCTCGCGCGGCGAGATGCCGAAGAAGGCGGGGTCGAAACCGGCCACGTCGTCCAGGAAGCCACCGTTGCGCACCGACATGCGGGCCGGGGCGTCGGGATCGGCGTCGAAGAAGGCGTCCTTGTCCCAGCGGTCGGCGGGCACGTCGCGGATCGCGTCGCGCCCGGCGTCGAGCAGGTCCCAGAAGGCCTCGGGGCTGGTGGCGCCGCCGGGAAAGCGGCAGCCCATGCCGATCACCGCGATCGGCTCGTTCGAGTGCGTGCCGGCGGCTTCCGCCTTTTCGTGCAGCTCCAGCGCCAGCAGCGCCAGGCGCTTGGGCGAGAGTTTGCTGATGCGGTCGAGAAAGTCGCTCATGTCGTCTTCATCCCTTGCGTTGCGCGCGTTGCGCGAGCAAGCGGTCCACTTCTTCGTCGGAAAGGTCTTCGATCGCGTCCACCATGCTGGCCGGCTCCTCGACCGCGACCGCCACCACCTCGGGCGGCGGTTGGATCACATCGTTGAGCAGGTAGTCGGTGAGCGTGTCGATGGTCGGGTAGTCGAACAGCAGGGTGGCCGAGAGCGTCTGCCCCAGCGCCGAGCCCAGCGTGTTGCGCAGTTCCACCGCGAGCAGCGAGTCCAGGCCGAGCTCGCCCAGCGGCGTGCGCGGATCGACCGCGCGCGCCGGGTCCACGCCCAGCGCCTTGAGCGCGCGCTCGCGCACGAAGGCCGCCACCAGCGGGCGACGGCGCCCGGGCGGTGCGTCCTGCAGCTGCTGGCGCAGGCCGGCGGTGGGTGCGGCCGCACCGGCCTTGGTGGAGGCCACCACGACGGCGCCCTGCTCGGCCAGGTCGGCCAGGAAGGCCGGCGGCGTGGACAGGCCCATCGCCTGCAGGTAGCGCGGCCATTCGATCGGCAGCACGGCGGCCTGGGCCTCGCCCTGGGCCAGCAGGCGCTCGAAGGCCAGCAGGCCCTGCGGCGGCGTGAGCGCGCCGATGCCCTGCGCGGCCAGGCGCTGCGCGAGCTGGCGATCCGCCGCCGCGCCCACTTCCGTCCAGGCGCCCCAGTTGATGCTCAGGCCCGGCAGGCCCCGGCCCTGGCGCTCGTGGGCCAGCAGGTCGAGGAAGGCGTTGGCGGCGGAATGGTTGGCCTGCCCGCGCGAGCCGAGCACGGCGGCGACGGAGGAGAACAGCACGAAGAAGTCCAGCGCGTCGCAGCGGGTGAGCTGGTCCAGCAGCCAGCCGCCGCGCACCTTGGGCGCGAAGACGTGCTCGAAGCGCGCCGCGTCCTGCTGCAGCAGGCCCGCGTCGTCCAGCACGCCGGCGCTGTGCACCACGCCACGCAGCGGCGGGCCGTCGGTGCGGATGCGCGCGAGCAGCGCGGTCATCGCGTCCGCGTCGCTCGCGTCCACCGCCTCGGCCACCACGGTGGTGCCCAGCGCGCGGATCTCATCCAGCACAGGCGCCACCTCGGGCGTGACGCCCCGGCGGCTGATCAGCACCACGCGGCCCGCGCCCTGCTCGGCGAGCCGGCGCGCCACCACCGGGCCCAGCCCGGCCAGGCCGCCGGTGATGAGGTAGGTGCCGTCGCGGCGCACCGCAGCGGGCGCGGCCGCGCCGTGGCGCACCACGACCTTGCCGGTGTGTCTGGCCTGGGCCATGAAACGGAAGGCGCGCTCGGCCTCGTCCAGCGCGAACACGTGGCGCGGCAGCGGGGCCAGCCGACCCTCGCGCAGCTCGGCCACCAGGCGCGCCAGCATGCCGCCGATGAGCGCCGGGTCGCGCTCGCCGGTCTCGCCCCAATCGACGATGTGGTAACGCAGGCCCCGGTCCAGCGCCTGCACCCACTCCGGCGTCTTGATGCCGCGCTTGCCGATCTCGACGAAGCAGCCGCCGTCGGCCAGGGCCCGGAAGCCCGCGTCGATCAGCTCGCCCGAGAGCGCGTTGAGCACGGTGTCCACGCCCCGGCCTTGCGTGAGCGCGAGCACCTCGTCGGCGAAGTCGGCGCTGCGCGAATCCATCACGTGCGGCACGCCCATGGCGCGCAGCAGCTCGCGTTTCGCTTCGGAGCCGGCGGTGGCGAACACCTCGGCACCGGCGCGCTGCGCCAGCCGCACCGCCGCCATGCCGACACCGCCGGCCGCCGCGTGGATCAGCACACGGTCGCCGGCCTTCATGCCAGCCAGGTGGCCCAGGCAGAACTCGGCGGTGACGAAAGGAATCGGGAAGGACGCGCCCTCTTCCGCGCTCAGGCCGGCTGGCCGGGGCTGCACGAAGGCGGCGCGCGCGATGACGTGCGAGGCAAAGCTGCCGCCGGCCACGGCCAGCACGGCATCGCCCACGCGCAGGTGTGTCACGCCGGGGCCCACGGCGCTCACGCGGCCGGCGCACTCGCCGCCCAGCGGGCCGGGGTCGCCGGGGTACATGCCCAGGACGTTGAGCACGTCCTTGAAATTCAGGCCGGTGGCCTCCACCGCGATCTCGACCTCGCCGGCACCGGGCGCGCGGCGCTCCAGCGGCTGCAGGCCGAGTTCGTCGAGCGCGCCCCGGACCGCAGGTGCGAGGCGGTAGGCCGCCGGGCGGCTGGTGGAGATGGTGGCGTTGGCGCGGCGCAGGTGCGCCAGCTGCGCGGCGCGGCGTTCGCCCGCGCGCCAGGCGACCTGCGTCGGCGCCGAGGGGCCGGCCACCGGTGCGTCAAGTTCGGCCAGCAAGGCATCGACCTCCGCGCCCTCTTCCAGGTCCACACAGGCACAACGCAGTTCGGGGTGTTCCAGCGCCACGGCCTTGGCCAGGCCCCACACCGGCGCCTGCGCCGGGTTGAGCGCGCGGTCGCCCTCGTCGGTGCGCTGGGCACCGCGCGTGGCGAACCACAAGGGGGGCGGCGCGCCCAGACCGATGAGCGCCTGCGCCAGCAGGGTGCCGCTCATGGCACCCACGGTCTGCGCGGCGCTCAGCTGGCTGGACGAGAGGCTTTCCCAGGGCTCGGCATCGAGCGACCAGGCATGCACCACGCCGTGCACCGCCTGGCCCGCGGCCTGCAGCTCGCTGAACACGCGCCGGTGGTCGGCGGCGGAGGCCGGGTTGATGGTGAGGGTGCCGTCGGCGCCCGACATGAAGCGTTCGCCCGCGCGCACCAGCACGCACTGATCGCCGCGAGCGCGCAGTCGATCGGCAAGGTTTGCGGCCACGCCGCCTTCGTCGGCCCACAGCAGCCAGCGGCGCGCGGCCGGGCCGGTGGCGCGCGCCAGCAGCAGCGACTGCAGGGCCAGCGTGCCCTGGTGGCCGCCGCCTTCCGGCAGGGCCGTGCGTTCTTCGAAGCCCCGGTCGGCCAGCAACGAGAGCCAGGCCTCGCGCGGCAGGGTGGCGTAGTCGGGCCGCAGGTCGGTGTCGTCGAAGGCCCACCAGCCTTCGGTGAGGCCCACGGTGAGGTCGAACCAGCGCTGCGGTGCCGTCACCTCCAGCATGGCCAGCAGGCCCCCCGGCACGAGCAGGCCGCGCACGCGGTCGAGCGTGCGGCGCAGGTCGGCGGTGGCGTGGATCACGTTGGCGGCGATGACCACATCGAAGCGCTGCGGATCGAAGCCCTGCGACTTCGGGTCCTGTTCGAGGTCGAGCACCGCGAAGCGCATGAAGCCGTGCGCGGCGAAACGTTCCCTGGCGCGCGCCACGAACAGCGGGCCGATGTCGGTGAAGGTGTATTCCACGCCCTGCGTGGGCAGGCGCGGCGCCAAGCGCGCTGTGGTGCCGCCGGTGCCGCCGCCGATTTCCAGGATGCGCAGCGGCCGGTCGCTGCCGGCCGCCTGGTGGGCCACGGCGGCCAGCATGACCTCGGTCATGAGGCCGTTGAAGACCTGGGCGGTGGGCGCGTCGCGGTACATGCGCTCGGCGGTGTCCAGCGAGCCACCGGGGAACAGCAGTTGCATGGGCTCGCGCTCGCCGCGCAGGGCCTCGGCCATCTCGGCTGCCACGCGACCGGTCATCTCCAGCTCGGCGGTGGCGTCCGGGTAGGCGGCCTTCAGGCGCGCCAGTTCGGCTTCGGGCTGCGCCTCGTGCAGGGCACGGCGCACCACCCAGCCGGACGCATCGCGGGCCAGCAGGCCCACCTCGCCCAGGATGGCCAGCAGGCGGCCGAACAGGCGGTGGTGGCGCGCCTGCACGCCCAGGCGCGCGGCCAGGGCGGCTTCGGTGGCGTGTTCGCCCACGGCGGGCGCCCAGCCCAGGCGCGAGAGCGTGCGCACCACGTACTCGGCGCACAAGGCTTCGAGCTGGGGAATGAAGGCATCGTAGGCGTCCAGGCGCGCCGATTGGCGCAGCGCGGGCAAGGCCTGCATGGCCTGCGCGCTCAGCACCGCCAGCGGAGCCTGCGGCGCGGCGTCCTGCGGCGGCGCCGGCGCGGCGCGCCACACGGTCTCGTACAGGCAGTCGTCGAGCCAGCGCTCGCCCAGGCGCGCCAGCGCGTCGCGCGAGACGCGCTTGAGCTGCACGTCGGCCAGCTCGGCCAGCGGCGTGCCGTCGGCCTGCCAGACCGTGACGGTGGCGCGGCTCGATTCGGCGCTGCTCGCGAGCACGTTCACATGGCTCCAGCAACGCGCGCCGGGCGTGCCATGCAAGGCGAAGCGGCCGATGCCGATGGGCAGGTACAGGCCTTCCTCGCCGTCGGTGGGCAGCGCGGCGGCCAGCACCTGCAGGCAGCCGTCGAGCAGCACGGGGTGCATGCCGTAGGCGCCGGCGTCCTTGGCCAGCGCATCGGCCAGGGCGACTTCGCCCACGGCCTGCGACGGGCCACGCCACAGGGTTTGAATGGAGCGGAAGCCGGGGCCGAAGTCCAGGCCACGGCGCGCGAAGCCTTCGTAGAAACCGGCGATGTCCACCGGTTCCGCGCAGGCGGCTTTCAGCGCCGCCAGGGAACCGGTTGACGCCGCGGCGGCGCCCGCGCGCAAGGTGCCCGACACATGCGCCACCCAGGGTTCGGCGTCGGTGGCGTCTTCATCCAGGCTGCTGAGCGTGACCGCCACCGCGCCGCCCTGCCGCGCCGCGCCGCAGACCACCTGCAGCGTGCGCGCCGCGCCGTCTTCGGCCAGCAGCATGGCTTCCTGCACGGTGATGTCTTCGACCGCCACCGGACCCTGGCCGAACAGCTGGCGCGCGGCGGCCAGCAAGGTGTCCAGGTAGGCGGTGGCCGGCACGACCACGTGGCCTTGCACCCTGTGTTCGCGCAGGTAGCCGGGCTCGTCCGCGCTCAGGCGGGATTCAAAAACCGTTTCAGTGCCCGCGCCACGCAACCGCGTGCCGAGCAGGGGATGGCCCGTGCCCCGGCCGCGCACCGCGGGCACCGGCGCGGGGGGCTTGGCCTGGAACCAGCAGCGCTCGCGCTGGAAGGGGTAGGACGGCAGGTCCACCGTGCGGCCCGCGCCGCCGGCGCGCCAGTTCAAGTCAGCACCGGCCAGGTACAGCGCGCCGACGGCGTCGAGCATCTGCTCGCCGTCGTGGCGCCCCTTGCGCAGGGACGCGACCAGCGTGGGGCCGGCATCGCCCCAGGCCCGGCTGGCCATGGTCAGCAAGGTGGGGTGCGGGCCGATCTCGATGCAGACATCGGGCCGCAGCGCGGCCAGCGCCTGCAGGCCGTCGCCGAAGCGCACCGCCTCGCGCACGTGCTGGCGCCAGTAGCTGGCGCGGGTGAACTCCTCGCTGGCCAGCGCGCCGCTGAGGTTGGACACCAGGCGCAATTGCGGGCGCGAGAGGCGCAGCTGCGCCGCTTCGCGCTCGAAGGCGTCGAGCATGGGCTCGACCAGGGGCGAGTGGAAGGCGTGGGAGACGGTCAGGGCCTGGGTGCGCACGCCCTGCCCCGCCAGTTCGCGGCAGACCGCGTCCACGTCGGCCTGCACGCCGGAGATGACGACCTGGTCCACGCCGTTGACGGCACCCAGCGACACGCTGTCGCGGTAGGGCTCGATGGCTTTCCTTGCCTGTTCTTCGGTGGTGAAGATCGCCGCCATGCCGCCGCCGGCGGGCAGCGCCTGCATCAGGCGGCCGCGCACCGCGATCAGGCGCAGCGCGTCCTCCAGGCTGAACACGCCGGCCACGCAGGCCGCCACGAGTTCGCCCACCGAATGGCCGATCACGGCCTGCGGCGCGACGCCCCAGGCACGCCACCATTCGGTGAGCGCGTATTCGACCGCGAACAGCGCGGGCTGGGTGTAGGCGGTCTCGTTGAGCGGCGAGGTCTCGCCCTCGGCCGGGAACAGCACGGACAGCAGGGGCCGTTCGAGCTGTGGCGCGAGCAAGGCGGCGCAGCGGTCCAGCGCGGCGCGGAACACCGGCTCGCTGTCGTACAGGCCTCGGGCCATGCCGGCGTACTGCGCTCCCTGGCCGGTGAACAGGAAGGCGACGCGCGGCGGATCGCGCCGCGCCACGCGCGCGGTTTTCACCCCCTCGGTTTCGGCGCCGCGCGCCAGCGCGTCGAGGCGCTCGCAGAGTTCGGCCACGCTGTGGGCCAGCACCGTGGCGCGCTGCGCGAAGTGCGAGCGGCCAACGTTGGCGGTGAAGCAGATGTCGGCAAGCTCGGCGTCGTCGCGGCCACGCAGGGCCTGGGCGTAGCTCGCGGCCAGGGCGGCGAGCGCGGCCTCGTCGCGCGCCGAGAGGGCCATGAGGTGCGCGGCGCGCGCCGGCCGGGCCGGCAGCGCGGGTGCCTCGGGCGCCTCTTCGAGCACCACGTGCGCGTTGGTGCCGCTGAAGCCGAACGAGCTCACGCCGGCGATGCGGCGCCCGCCGATGGGCTGCCAGGGCGTGTGTTCGGTGGGCACGCGCAGCGCGTGGTCGGCCCAGGGGATGTGCGGGCTGGGCGTCTTGAAATGCAGGTGGGCCGGTATCTCGCGGTGCCGCAACGAGAGCACCAGCTTGATGAGGCCGGTGATGCCGGCGGCCGCTTCCAGGTGGCCGATGTTGGTCTTGACCGAGGCCAGCCACAGCGGCTGCTCGCGGTCCTTGCCGAACACCGCGCCCAGGGCCTGCACCTCCAGCGGGTCGCCAAGCTGGGTGCCGGTGCCGTGCGCCTCGACCAGGCCGACTTCGTGGGGCGCCACGCCCGCGCGGGCCAGCGCCTCGCGGATCACGGCTTCCTGCGCCGGGCCGTTGGGCGCGGTCAGGCCGCTGCTGGGGCCGTCCTGGTTGACCGCGCTGCCACGAATGACGGCCAGCACGCGGTCGCCGTCGGCCTGGGCGTCGCTCAGGCGCTTGAGCACCACCATGCCGCAGCCCTCGCCGCGCGCGAAGCCGTCGGCCGACGCGTCGAAGGTCTTGCAGCGGCCGTCGGGCGCGAGCATGCGCGAGTGCGAGAGCGCGATGTACAGGTCGGGCGAGAGGATGAGGTTGACGCCGCCGGCCAGCGCCATGCGGCATTCGCCGCTGCGCAGGGCCTGGCAGGCCAGGTGCACGGCCACGAGCGACGAGGAGCAGGCGGTGTCCAGCGTCAGGCTGGGGCCCTGCAGGCCCAGCAGGTACGAGAGGCGGCCGGAGACGATGCTGTGCGCCATGCCGGAGGTGAAGTGCGCGTCGAGCAGCGAGCGGTCGCCGCTCATGAGCTGCATGTAGGCGTAGTCGCTGGCGGTCACGCCCACGTAGACGCCGGTGCGCGAGCCTTCGAGCCGGTCGGGCGCCTGGCCGGCGTTCTCCAGCGCTTCCCAGCTCACCTCCAGCAGCAGGCGCTGCTGCGGGTCCATGCCTTGCGCTTCGCGCGGGGCGATGCCGAAGAAGCCGGCGTCGAACTGGTCCACCGGGCCGAGAAAGCCGCCCTGGCGCGTGGCGATGCGGCCCGGGACTTCGGGGTCGGCGTCGTAGAGCGCGTCCATGTCCCAGCGGTCGGCGGGCGTGGGGCCGATGGCGTCCACGCCGTCGCGCATGAGGCGCCAGAAGCTGTCGGCGTCGTTCCCGCCGCCGGGCACGCGGCAGCCCAGGCCGATCACCGCGATCGGCTCGCGCGCGGCGCGCTCCATGGCCGCCAGGCGCGACTGCGCATCCTCCAGGGCCAGGAAGGCGCGCTTGAGGGGCGACAGGGCCGCAGGCTCCTGCGGCGCAGCAGCGGGGTTCGGACGCTCGTCGTTCATGGTTTTCCCAGGCGGTCGAGGAGCAAGGCCTCGATGTCCGCATCGCTCATGGCCGCGACCGCGGCCTCGCCCAGCACCGCCGGGGCGGGTGCAACTTCCATGCCCTTCGGGGCCGCCGGCGCCGGGGCCTCGGGCGGCGCCAGACGGCCCAGCAGGTGGCTGGCCAGGGCGTCGATCGTCGGGTGGTCGAACATCAGGGTGGCGGGCAAGGGCTTGTCCAGGCCCAGGCTGGCGCCCAGCTGGTTGCGCAGCTGCACCGCCATCAGAGAGTCGAAACCCAGGTCCATCAGGCGATCATGCCGCCCTGGTGTGTCGTTTTTGTCCAGGCGCAGCACACGCACGACCCGATCGCGCACGAATTCACGCAAAAGCTCCAGACGTTCGCCCGGCAGGGCCGCTTCCAGCTGTTCGCGCAGGGCGCCAGCCCGGGTCTGGGCCGGGGTGGCGCTCGGCGCCATCGCCTCGGGCAGCTCGCCGGCCTGCGCCGCCGCGGCGCCCGACGACGCATCGCCGGGCGCGCGCGCCACGATGACGTGCTGGCCCAGCAGCTCGGCGCTGGAGCCGGCCTGGGGCCAGGCGCCCGCGGCGTCGAAGCCGGCGTCGCGCAGCGCCTGCAGCCAGGTGGCGGGCGGCAGCAGCGGGTTGTCGGTGCGCAGGTCGTCGGCGAAATGCTGCCAGCCTTCGATCAGGCCGGTGGTCATGTCGAACCACGCCATGTGCACGGTGGATTCCACCAGCAGCAGCACACCGCCCGGGGCCAGCAGATCGTGCAGGCGCGAGAGGGTCAGGCGCAGGTCCTTGCTGGCGTGCACCGCGTTGGCCGAAACGATGACATCGAAACTCTGCGGCGCGACACCCTGTTCGAACGGATCGCGGTCCATGTCGAGCACGCCGTAGCTCACGAAGGGATGGCCCGCGAAGCGCTCGCGCGCCCGGTCCATGAAGAAGTCGGACACGTCGGTGAAGCGGTACGCCGTGCGGTCGGCCGGCAAGGCGGGCAGCAGCGAGGCGGTGGTGCCGCCGGTGCCGGCGCCGACCTCGAGCACGCGCAGCTGGCGCCCGGGCGCGACCGAGGCGCCCAGCGCCTCGAAACCCGAGGCCGCGAGCGCGTTGATGTAGCGCATGGTGGCCGAGCGCTCGTACAGGCCTTCGGCCAGCTCGAAGCCGCCACCGGGGAACAGGGTTTCCAGCGGGCTCTCGCCGCCGCGCAGCACCGGGCTCACGAGCTCGCCGCAATGGCGCACGTAGGCCAGCAGGGGCTGGTTGTCGGCGAACAGCGCCTCGGCCTCGCGCCAGAGCGCGGCCAGGTCGGGCTCGGCCAGCGGCGCGGGCGCCACGAAGCTGTCGCCCTCCTGCACCAGATCGCCCTGGGCGACCAGCCGGTCCAGCCAGCGCTGCACCAGGTGGCCGTAGGTCTCGGCGATGCCGGCGCGCTGCAGCACCTGGGCCAGGGTGTGGCGCTCGCCTGCCGCCTTGAACAGCCCGCCGTCGCGCAGGGTGCGCACGGCGTGGGCCGAGGTGATGCGCTCCAGGCAGGCCCACTTGGCGGGGTAGGAGGCGGCGTTCAGGTCGAGCGGGCCGCGTTCGGCCTGTCGCTGGAGCGCGCGGGTGAGCGCGTCCCAGCGGCGGGCGGCGCCGTCGGCCGGGGCGGCCGGCTGGCCCACCACGTCCATCCAGTGGCGGCGCTCTCGGAAGGGGTAGGTGGGCAGGGCCACGCGCTGGCGGGCCTGGCCGGCGTCGAGCGCGGCCCAGTTCACGTCCGCGCCCGCCAGGTACAGGCGCTGCAGGCCTTCGAGCAGGTCGGTCCAGTCGGCGCGCTCGCGGTGCAGGGAGGGCAGCCATTCGACCGGCGCGCCGGCGGCGCATTCGGCCCCCATGCCCAGCAGCACGGGGTGCGGGCCGATCTCGATGAAGTGCGTGATGCCCTGGGCCAGCAGCACCTGCAGGGACTGCTCGAAGCGCACGGGCTGGCGCATGTGGTCCAGCCAGTAGCCCGGGCGCCCGATCTCTTCCACGCCCGCGAACTGGCCCGTGAGGTTGGACACCAGCGCGATCTGCGGCGCCGAGAAGCGCACGCCTTCGAGCGCGCGGCCGAACTCGGGCAGCACCGGCTCGATCCAGCGCGAATGCGCCGCGTGCGGCACGCGCAGCGCCTTGGCGCGCACACCGGCGCGCTCCAGGTGGGCCAGCAGCGCGTCCACCTCGGTGCGCAGGCCGCTGACGACGAAGTGCTCGGGACCGTTGTAGGCGGCGATGGTCAGCGCGCCGCCGGCGCGGGCCAGCTCGGCCATCACCACCGCCTCGGGCGCGAAGACCGCGGCCATGCCGCCGTCGGCGGGCAGCGCGTGCGTGAGGCGGCCGCGCTCGGTGACCAGGCGCAGCGCGTCGTCGAGCGGGAGCATGCCGGCCACGCAGGCGGCGGCGTACTCGCCCAGGCTGTGGCCCATCACGGCCACCGGCTCGATGCCCCAGGAGCGCCAGAGCGCGGCCAGCGCGTACTCGATGGCGAAGGTGGTGGGCTGCGCATACAGGGTGTCGTTGATCGGCGAGGCCTCGCCGGGCGCGGCGAAGATCACCTCCAGCAGGCCGCGCGGCAGCAGGGGCGCGAGGCGCGCGGCGCAGTCGTCCAGCGCCTGGCGGAACACCGGCGCGCTGTCGTACAGGGCCCGGCCCATGCCGGCGTACTGGGCGCCCTGCCCGGTGAACAGGAAGGCCACCTGCGGGCGCTGCGCGCCCTGCACCTGGCTGGCCTCGGCCTGGGCCAGGCCCTGGCGGATGCCTTCGAGGTCGGCGCCGACCACGGCCACGCGGTGGCTGAAGTGGGCCCGGCCGGCGTTGGCGGTGAAGCAGAGGTCGGCCAGCGGCGCGGTGGCCTTGGCCAGCGCGGCCTCGTGGCGGCGCACCAGTTCCTGCAGCGTGGCGCCGTCGCGCGCGGAGAGCGCCAGCAGGTGCAGCGGGCGGTCCTTGCCAGCCGGGGCGGGTGTCTTCTGCGGGGCTTCTTCGAGGATGACGTGGGCGTTGGTGCCGCTGAAGCCGAACGAGCTCACGCCCGCGAGGCGCCGGCCCTCGATCGGCGCCCAGGGCGTGACCTGCGTGGGCACGGTCAGCGCCAGGCGGTCCCACGCGATGTGCGGGCTGCCGGTGCGAAAGTGCAGGTGCGGCGGGATCTCACGCCGCTGCATCGCCAGCACCACCTTGATCACGCCGGCCATGCCGGCGGCCGCTTCCAGGTGGCCGATGTTGGTCTTGACCGAGCCGATGGGCAGCGGCTGCGCCGCGCTGCGGCCCTCGCCCAGCACCGCGCCGAGCGCACCGACCTCGATCGGGTCGCCCAGTGGCGTGCCCGTGCCGTGCGCTTCCACATAACCGATCGCGCTCGCCGGCACCCGGGCCGAGGCCAGCGCCGCGCGCAGCACGGCCTCCTGGGCCGGGCCGTTGGGCGCGGTCAGGCCGCCGCTGCGGCCGTCCTGGTTGAGCGCGCTGCCACGCACCACGGCCAGCACGCGGTCGCCCTGCGCCAGCGCGTCCGAGAGGCGGCGCAGCACCAGCACCGCGCAGCCTTCGCCGCGCACGTAGCCGTCGGCCTCGGCGTCGAAGGTCTTGCAGCGGCCGTCGGCGGCCATCATGCGGGCGCGCGAGAAGTTGATGTTCATCTCGGGCGTGAGGATCAGGTTCACCGCCCCGGCCAACGCCCGGTCGCACTCGCCCGCGCGCAGGGCCTGGCAGGCCTGGTGCAGCGCCACCAGCGAGGAGGAACAGGCGGTGTCCACCACCACCGCCGGCCCCTGCAGGCCGAGAAAGTAGGACAGCCGGCCGGCCACCACGCTGTAGGCGTTGCCGGTGCTGAAGTAGGCGTCGATCAGCTCGGGGTGGGCGAACAGCGCGCGGCCGTAGTCGTTGTTGCTCACGCCCAGGTAGACGCCGGTGCGCGAGCCCGCGAGTTCGGGGCCGGCGTGGCCGGCGTCTTCCAGCGCTTCCCAGCTCACCTGCAGCATGAGGCGCTGCTGCGGGTCCATGCTGGCGGCCTCGCGCGGCGAGATGCCGAAGAACTCGGCGTCGAAGCGGTCCACCTGATCGATGAAGCCGCCGAAGCGCGTGGTCATCTTGCCCGGCGCGTCCGGGTCTTCGGCGTAGAGCTCGTCGAGCGACCAGCGGTCCGCCGGGATGCCCTGGATCGCGTCGGTGCCCGACCACAGCAGCTCGGCGAAGCTCTCGGCGTCGTGCACACCGCCAGGCAGGCGCATGCCCATGCCGACGATGGCGATGGGTTCGTGCAGCGCCGCCTGCGCGCGCGCGAGCTGGGCCTTGAGATCGCGGATCTCGAGCAGCGCACGCTTGACGGGGGTGAGCGCTTCGGCGCCCGGCGGGGTGTCTGTCATGTGTGCTCCGAGGACCCGCTTTCGAGTTCCTTCAACAAGAGGGCTTCGGCTTCCTCATCGCTGAGGTCGGCCAGTTCGTCGAGCACGGGCGGCGCGGCGGCGGGCGCGGCGAACGATGGCGCAGGCGCCGCCTCGACCTCCAGGCCCAGCGTGCGCAGCAGGCTGGTGGCCAGGGCGTCGAGCGTGGGGTAATCGAACAGCAGCGTGGCCGGCAGCGGGTGCGCGAAGGCTTTGGCCAAGGCGTTGCGCAGCTCCACGGCCATCAGGGAATCGAGGCCGACTTCCTTGAGTGCGATGCGGGGCTGCAGCGGCTGCGCCGATTCCAGGCCCAGCACCTGCAAGGTGCGCTCGCTCAGGTAGGCGATGAGGGCCGCGCGGCGCTGGCCGCCGGGCATGGCCTGCAGCCGCTCCAGCACCGCTGGCCCGGCGGGCGGGGCAGCGGGCGCCGGGGTGGGCGTGGCGGTGGCCAGCGCCTGGAAGAAGCCCGCGTCGGCCCCGGCCGGCAGCTGCGCCAGGAAGCGCGTCCAGTCGATCGGCAGCACCAGCGCATGGACGGTGCCCTCCTGCAGCAGCTGCGCCAGCGCGGCGAAGCCGGTGGCGGGGGTGATCTGGCCCAGGCCGCGCGCGGCCCACGTGCCGTGGCCGCCGCTGGCCGACTGCGCGGCCATGCCGACCTCGGCCCAGGCGCCCCAGGCCACGCTCAGGGCGGGCAGGCCCTGGCGATGGCGCGCGTGGGCCAGGGCATCGAGTTCGGCGTTCGCGGCCGGGTAGGCCCCCTGCCCGGCCGCGCCCAGCCAGAGGCCGGCGGCGGAATAGAGCACGAAGAGATTGAGCGGCAGGTGGCGCGTGAGATCGTGCAGCACCCAGGCGCCATGGGCCTTGCCGCGCAGCACGGCCTGGCAGCGCGGCCAGGTCTGGCGCAGCAGCACGGCGTCGTCCAAGGCGCCGGCGGCGTGCACCACGCCGCGCAGCGGCGGCATGGTGCGCGAAAGGCGATCGAGCACCGACGCCATGCGCTCGCGGTCGGCGGCGTCGGCCTCGAAGGTGTTCACGGTGGCGCCCGATGCGCGCAGTTCGGCGATCACCGCCTGCGCGTGGTCGCCAGGAGCCGAACGGCCGCTGAGCGCCAGGTGGCGCGCGCCCGAGGCGACCAGCCAGCGCGCCGTTTCCAGCCCCAGGCCACCCAGGCCGCCGGTGATCCAGTAGGTGGCGTCGGCGGCGATCGCCGCCGGCTGCGGCACGCGCAGCACGATCTTGCCCACGTGCCGGGCCTGCGCCATGAAGCGGAAGGCGTCCTGCGCGCCCTCCAGCGGGTAGACCCGCACCGGCAGGGGCGCGAGACTGCCATCGGCGAAGGCCGCGAGCAGGTCGTCGAACATGGGCCGCAGCAGGCCGTGGTCGGCCTGGGCTTCGGAGCCCAGGTCGTAGGCGTGGTAGCGCACGTCGGGCCGCAGCGCGGCGGCGGACTCGGCGGTGAGGATGTCGCGCTTGCCCAGTTCCAGGAAGGTGCCGCCCTGGCCCAGCACACCCAGCGTGGCGGGGATGAAATCGCCGGCCAGGGAGTTGAGCACCCCGTGCACGCCCTGCCCGTTCGTGGCGGCGCGCAGCTCGTCGGCGAAGGCGAGCGAACGCGAATCCATCACTTGCGCCACGCCCATCTGGCGCAGCAGCTCGCGTTTGTCGGGCGAGCCCGCCGTGGCGAACACCTGGGCACCCGCGCGCAGCGCTAGCTGCACGGCGGCCAGGCCCACGCCACCGGCGGCGGCATGGATCAGCACGCGCTGGCCCGGCTGCAGTTGGGCAAGGCGGTGCAGGCCGTGGTGGGCGGTGAGAAACGCCACCGGCAGGGCCGCGGCGTTTTCAACGGCCATGCCGGCCGGCAGCTTGGCGAGAAAGGCCGCCGGCACGGTCACCTCCGTGCCCAGGCTGCCGGGCGCAAAACCGAACACGGTGTCGCCCACCGCGAGTCCCTCGACGCCCACGCCGATGTCGGTGACCTCCCCGGCGCACTCGGCGCCCAGCGGCACGCCGGGCGCGCTGTACATGCCCAGGGTGAGCAGCACGTCGCGGAAATTGATGCCGGCCGCGCGCACGCGCAGGCGCACTTCGCCGGCCTGCAGGCGGTGGGGCGTGGAGGCCTGCAGCCGCGCGCCGTCGAGCGTGCCGGCCTGGGCCACCACCCAATGCCGGGGCTCGCTGCGGCGCGCGCCCTCGCCCCGGCGGTGGCGCACCAGCCGGGCCGCCCAGCGCTGCGCGCCACGCAGGGCGATGCGCTGCGGGGACGCGGGCGGTTGCCGCAATTCGGTCAACAGGTTCAGGGCCGCATTCGCGGTGTCCGTGGGGTCCAGGTCGATCGCATGGACCTGCAGTTCCGGGTGCTCGACCGCCACCACGCCCGCCAGGCCCCAGAGGCCGGCCGCGCGCGGCCGCAGGGCATCGGCGGCTTCCTGGCCGCTGACCGCCTGCGCGCCCCGGCTCACCAGCCACAGCGGCGCGGGCGCGGCGCCCAGGCCCTGCACCAGCGCGAGCGCGCTGCCCACGGTGAGCCAGTCGTCGTCGTGCCCGGCGGGCCCGTCGAGCGGTGCCGTGTCCAGGGTCCAGAGATGCACCACGCCGCGCCAGGGGCCGGCGGTGTCCAGGGCCTCGCCCGGCCGCACGCGCACGCACTGCGCGCCGGCCTGCGCCAGGCGGTCCGCGAGTTCGTCGGCCACGCCGCAGCGGTCGGCCAGCAGCAGCCAGCGGCCTTGCAGGTCGGCCGTGGCGGTGAGCAGCGGCTGGGGCTGCCAGGCCAGGTCGTACAGCCAACCGTCGCTGGCATCGGCGGCCGCGAAGGCGCTGGCGTCGGCCGGGGCGAAACGCATGCCGTCCAGGCGGGCGACCACGGTGCCGTCGGGTTCGCAGAGGGTCACGCGCGCGGTGAGCGAGCTGCCGGTCTCGACCACGCTGGCCGCCACCTGGAGGCGCCGCGATCGCGCCGGGCGCAACAGCAGCTCGTCCACCCCCAGCGGCAGGTAGAGGCTGGGCGGCAGGCCGCCACCGGCGTGGCCCGCGGCCACGGAACAGAGCTGCAGCGCGCCATCGAGCAACACCGGGTGCAGGGCATGGCCCGTGGCCAGGGCATCGTCGGGCAGTTCCACCCAGCCGCTGGCCGCGCCAGGGCCGCACGCCACGTCCCGCAGCACGCGGAAATGGGGGCCGAAGGCCACGCCGAGTTCGGCGAAGCGCTGGTGGACCGCCGAGGCGTCCACGGCCTGGCCGGTGGCCACGGCATCGGCCTCCTCGGCGCCGGTCGCGGCCACCGCGCGGGCGCTCGCCACCGGCAGCCACCCATCGCCATCGAGCGCCTGGTGCAATTCGAGGTCCACGGCGCCGCCCTCGTCCAGCGTGGCCGAGACCTGCCAGCGCGTGGCAGGCTCGCCCGCCTCGGCGATGACCAGCGGGCGCGAGAGCGTGAAGCCAGTGAGCCGCACGGCGTCGGCCCGCAGCAGATCGCGCGCGGCCGCGCCCAGCACGTCCATCATGGCGGCGGCCGGCATCAGCAGGCGGCCGAAGATGCGGTGGTCGTTCAGCCAGGCCTGCGCGGCGGACGCCTCGCCCTCGTGGATGCGCATCTTCTGACTCGCCATGGGCAGGCGCCGGCCGAGCAAGGGGTGAACGGCCGCGCCCTGTGGCGTTGAAACGCCCGGGGTCGACACAGGGCGCGGGCGGATCCAGTGGCGCCTGCGCTGCCAGGGGTAGGCTGGCAGCGACACCACCTGCCCGCCTTCGGGCTGGAGCGCGTCCCAGGCCGGCATGAAGCCAGCGGCATACAGGCCGGCGCAGGCCTGCAGCAGGGTTTCGCGCTCGGGCTTGCCTCGGCGCAGCGAGGTCAGCAAACGGGGCTCCACCTCCGCACCGGCCAGGCATTCGGCGATCGAGGCGCCGAGCACCGGGTGGGGGCCGATTTCGAGGAACACGTCGAAGCCGTCGTCTGCCATGGCCTGGATGGCCGGGGCGAAGCGAACGGTCTGGCGCACGTTGCGCCCGAAGTAGCCCACGTCGAGCGGTTGCGGGTCGAGCAAGGCGCCCGTGACGGTGGAGTAGACCGGCACGCCCGGCGCCGCGCAGCGCAGGCCCGCGAGTTCGTCGGTGAGCCGCTGCTGGAACGGCGCCATCTGCGCGCTGTGGAAGGCGTACTGCACCGGCAGCATGCGGTGGGCCACGCCGCGCGCGGTGAGCTGGTCGAGCGCCTCGTCCAGGGCCTTCGCGTCGCCCGAGAGCACCACGCTGCGCGGCCCGTTGAGCGCGGCCACGGAGAGTTGGCCGTTCCACGGCCTCACGAATTCGTCGGCGGCTTCGGCGCTCAGGCCGACCGAGGCCATGCGCCCCAGGCCGGTGGCCTGCTGCATGGTGCGGCCCCGATGCCAGACCACGCGGATCGCGTCGGGCAACGGGAGCACACCCGCCACGTGCAGCGCGGCCACCTCGCCGATGCTGTGGCCCACCAGTCCATCGGGCTGGATGCCCCAGGATTTCCAGAGCGCCACCAGGGCTACCTGCAAGGCGAACAGCGCAGGCTGCGCGACCTCGGTTTCGCCGAGCCGCGAGTGCGCTTCGTCTGCGGCCAGGGCGTCCAGCAGCGACCAGCCCGAGAGCGGGCGCAGCAGCGCGTCGCACTCGGTCATCACCGCGCGGAACACGGGCTCGCTGGCCAGCAGTTCGCGGCCCATGGCGTGCCACTGCGGCCCCTGCCCACTGAACACGAAGGCCACGCGCGGCAGCGCGGTGGACGAGCGCTGGCCGCTGGCCAGCGCCGGCGCGTCTTCGCCGAGCGCGAACTGGTTCAGGCGCGTGACGATGTCTTGAGCCGACTGGCCGACCACGGCCAGCCGCACATCGTGGTGCGTGCGGCGTTCGGCGGCGGTGAACACGGCATCGGGCAAGGCCACGGTGCCCCGGGCGAGGAACTCCGCCCAGCGCTGCGCCAGTGCGCGCAGCGCCTCGGGGCTTCGGGCCGACAGCGGCAGCAGGTGCCAGGCGCCCTCGCCCTGGGAGGACGGCTCGGCCGGCAGCGCCGGGGCCTCTTCCACGATCACGTGGGCGTTGGTGCCGCCCACGCCGAAGGAACTCACGGCGGCGCAGCGCGCCTGTGCGCCACGCGGCCAGGGCGTGAGCGCGGTGGCCACGGCCAGGCGCGTGCCGGCCAGCGAGATGTGGTGGCTCAGCCGGGTGAAATTGGGTTGCGGCGGGATCGCCTCGTGCTGCAGCGCCAGCACGGTCTTGATCAGGCCGACCACACCGGCGCCCGCTTCGAGGTGGCCGATGTTGGCCTTGGCCGCGCCGATGTAGCAGGTGCCGGCACCGGGCGCGGGCTGGCCCACGGTGGCGGCCAGGGCCTCCACCTCGATCGGGTCGCCCAGCGCGGTGCCGGTGCCATGGGCCTCGACGAAACCGATGCGGTGGGGTTCGAGCTGCGCGTTGTCCAGCGCCTCGCGCACCATGGCCTGCTGGGCCAGGCCGTTGGGGGCGGCCAGCAGCGTGGAGTGGCCGTCGGAGTTCACGGCCGAGCCGCGCAGCACGCCGAGCACGCGGTCGCCATCGGCCACCGCGTCGGCCAGGCGCTTGAGCACCACCACGCCACAGCCTTCGCCGCGGCCGAAGCCGTCGGCGGATTCGTCGAAGGTCTTGCAGCGGCCGTCGGGCGCCATGAAGCCGACCTTGGACAGCGAGACCATCAGCTCGGGCGAGATCATCAGCGACACGCCACCAGCCACCGCGAGGTCGCTTTCGCCGCTGCGCAGGCTCTGGCAGGCCAGGTGGATCGCCACCAGCGAGGACGAGCAGGCGGTGTCGATCGACAGGCTGGGGCCGCGCAGGTCCAGCAGGTAGGACAGCCGGTTGGCGACCACGCTGTGCAGCGTGCCGGTGAGCGTGCGCGCGTCGACGGCGGCCAGGTCGTTGTGCTGCATCTGCGCGTAGTCGCTGTGGTAGCTCGCGATGTACACGCCGGTGCGGCTGCCTTTGAGGTGCGCCTCGGACAGGCCGGCGTCGTCCAGCGCCTCGATGGCGACTTCGAGCAGCAGGCGCTGCTGGGGGTCCATGCGCTCGGCCTCGCGCGGCAGCACGCCGAAGTACGCGGCGTCGAAGCCGTCGATGCGGTCGAGGAAGCCACCCCATTTGGTGAGCGACTTCGCGGGCGCGGCCGCATCGGGGCTGTACCAGGCGTCACCGTCCCAGCGGTCGGCCGGCACTTCGCGGATCGCCTCGCGGCCATCGCGCAGCAGGCTCCACAGATCGGCCGGCGATTCCACGCCGCCGGGCGTGCGGCAGCCCATGCCAACCACGGCGATGGGGTCGGCGCGCAGCACCGGCTCGGCCGATTCGCGCAGTTGCCGCGCCATCAGCGCGAGCTTGAGGGCGGACAGGCCTTTGAGCGCGTCGGATGCCATCAGCCTCCTCCCCGGCGGCGGCTGCCGCGCAGCGCCAGCAAGGCGTCTTCATCGGACAGGGCGGCCACGACGGGCGCGGCCGGCGGTGGGAAGGCATCCTGGGCCGGTGGCGCCACCGGCGCGGCGGCATCGGCGCCCGCCAGATGGGCGGCCAGCGCTTCCACCGTGGGGTAGTTCCAGGCCAGGGTTGCCGAGAGCGAGCGGCCGGTGGCGGCTTCGAGCCGGTTGCGCAGCTCCATGGCCATGAGGGAGTTCAGGCCCATCGCGCCCAGGGCCTTGCGCGGGTCCAGGCGAGCGGGCGCGATGCGCAGCACGGCGCCCACGGCCTCCTTCACCAGGCCCTCCAGCAGGCGGCGCCGTTCGGCCGGCGCTGCCGTGGCGAGTTGTTCACCCAGGCCCGCGGTGGTCACCGGCGCCGCCGGCAACGCGGCCAGCAGGTCGCGGCAGAGCGGCGCGGTTCGGCCGGCCCGCGCCTTGGCGAAGGCCGCCCAGTCCAGGGGCACCACGATCAGGTGCGCCTCGCGGCGCTGACACAGCCAGGGGAACAGCGCGGCGCCTTGCGCGGGTTCGAACGCCCGGATGCCCTGGCGCTCCATCTGCGCGACGTTCTGGGCACCGGCGGCGTCGTGCACGAGGCCGGTGCCGGCCCACACGCCCCAGCCGATGCTGAGCGCGGGCACGCCGCGCGCGCGCCGGTCCTGCGCCAGCGCGTCCAGCCCGGCGTTGGCGGCCGCGTAGTTGGCCTGGCCCGCCTGCGCGAACACGGCGCCGGTCGAGGAAAAGGTGACGAACAGGTCGAGGTCGGGCAGCAGCTGGTCCAGCCAGCGAGCGCCCTGCAGCTTGGGCCGCAGCACCGCGTCGAAGGCGGCCTCGTCCATCTGGCTGGCCAGGCGGTTGTCGAAGGTGCCGGCGGCGTGCACCACGCCCCGGATCGCCGGCCAGGCCTCGGCGGCGTAGCGCGCGAGGAAGGCTTGCATCTGATCCCTGTCGGCCACGTCCACCGCGGCGACGTGCACCGAGGCGCCCAGGGCTTCGAGCGCGCGCACGGCGGCCACGCGCCGGCCTTCGGCACTGGCGGGGTCGAGCGCGCCCCAGGCCGCGCGCTCGGGCAAGGGGGTGCGGCCCAGCAGCACCAGCCGGCGCGCCCCGCCTTCCACCATGGCCCGTGCCACGTGGCCGGCCACGCCGCCCAGGCCACCGGTGATGAGGTAAGCCGCGTCGGCGCGCCAGGCAAAGGGCTGCACCAGGCGGTCGCGCTCGGCGCGCGTCAGGCGCAGGACATGGCGGTAGGGGCCGCGCCAGGCGACCTGGTCTTCGCCATCGGCGCACAGCAGGTGGTCCGCCAACGCGCCTGCGCCGCGCGCGGCGTCGAAGTCGGCGCCGAGGTCGATCAGACCGCCCCAGTGCTCGGGGTGCTCTTCGGCGAGCACGCGGGCGCTGCCCCAGAGCGCGCCTTGCAGCAGTTGCACGCGCTCGCCCGGCACCACCGCCTGGGCGGCCTGGGTGATGAACCAGAGGCGGGCGTCGGCGCCCGCGCTCCGCAGAGCGCGCAGCGCCTGCAATGGGAGAAACGGCGCCGTGACGTCCTCTTTCGCCCAGAGCACCACATGGTCGCAAGGCTCGGCAAGTGCGGCGTCCAGCCCGGCCAGCGGCACGCCGCGCGCCTGCATGCCCGAGGCGCGCAGCGCGGCCACCAGGGCCTCGTCGGCCGCACCGACCACCAGCCAGCGCGAAGCGCGCGGCGCGCTGTCGTGGGAAGGGTCGCTGGCGATCCATTGGAGCTGGTACAGCCAGTCCAGCGAAGCGGCGTCCGGCTTGCGGGTCGGGCCCAGCGCGCCGCTGGTGTTGAAGCTCGGCACCTCGGCCGCGTCGGCCCAGTGCCGTTCGCGCTGCCAGGGATAGGAAGGCAGGTCCACCCAGCGGCCCGGCGCCGGCTGGCTCGCGCGCCAGTCCACGGGAACGCCGTGCATCCACAGGGCGCCCAGTGCCGCGCGGGCACCCAGGCAGGCCGGCTCGTCGCGGTGGCCGCAGGCCACGGTGGCGATGTCGCGCGCGGCGATCTGCGCGGTCTGCTGCAGGGATGGCAGCAGGACCGGGTGTGGACCGAGTTCGACGAACACGGTGATGCCCTCGGCCAGCATCTGCTCCACGGCGTGCGAGAACAGCACCGGGCGGCGCAGGTTGTCCGCCCAGTAGGCGGCGGGCATTTCATGGCCCTCGACGCGGCGCGCGCGCACGGTGGAATACAGAGGGCAGCGGGCGGCCGAGGGCGCCAGGCCGTCGAGCTGCTGGGCCAGTTCCTGCGCGAGCGGCTCCATCTGCGGGCTGTGCGAGGCCACATCCACCTTCACCAAGCGGCAGAAGATCTGCTCGCGCTCGAGTTCGGCCATCACGGCCTGCACCGCCTCGGGCTCGCCCGAGATGACACTGGATCGCGGGCTGTTGCTCACCGCCACCGACAGCCGGTCTTCCCGGCCTCGCAGGCGCTGGCGCGCATCCTCCATCGACAGCTCCACCAGGGCCATGGCGCCCAGGCCGCTGACGCGCCGCATGAGCCGGCTGCGCGCGCACACGATCTGCATGGCCTGCCCGATGTCGAGCACGCCGGCGATGCAGGCCGCGCCCACCTCGCCCATGCTGTGACCCACCACGGCGTCGGGCTCCACGCCCCAGGAGCGCAGCAGCGCCGCGTAGGCGATCGCGAGGGACACCAGCATCGGCTGCACCACGTCGATGCGGTCGAGCTGGGCGTCGGCGCTGCCGGGTTCGGCCTGCAACAGGGCCAGGATGGACACGTCCAGGAAGGGTCGCGCGGCGGCATCGCACTGCGAAAGGATGTCGCGGAACACGGGCTCGTGAGCCATCAGCTGCCGCGCCATGCCACTCCACTGCGCGCCCTGCCCGGGCACGACGAAGGCGACGCGCGGACGCTCACCGGGGCGCGCCTGGACGCCCTCGCCTTCGCCCGAAGCGAAGCGCTGCAAGGCCTCGCGCAGCGAAGCCGCGTCCTGCGCAGCGAAAGCCGCCCGGACATCCAGCGCCGAGCGCCGCAGCGCGGCCGCCTGGCAGAGTTCCTGCAGCGCCAGGGCGTCCGCGTCCGCGAGCCGATCGGCGTACCGGGAAGCGAGCGCGCGCAAGGCCTCCGGGCTCCTGGCGGACAGTGGAAGCACCACCGCCGGGCCCGGGGCGGCGGGCGAAGCCTTCGCCTCGACCGCCGGCGCCTCCTGCAACACGACATGGGCGTTGGTGCCCGCGATGCCGAACGAGTTGACGCCTGCCACGCGCGGGGTGCCCGACGCCGACCAGGCCGCGAGCGAGGTCGGCACGCGAAACGGCAGCTCGCCCCAGGGCACGCCGGGATTGGGATTCACGAAATGCAGGCTGGCCGGCACTGCACCGTGGTGCAGCGCAAGCGCGGTCTTGATCAGCCCGGCCACGCCGGCCGCGCCCTCGGTGTGGCCGATGTTGGTCTTGACCGACCCGATGTGGCAGGTGCGGCCCGCCTCGCGGGCATCGCCCAGCACGGCGCCCAAGGCGGTGATCTCCACCGGGTCGCCGGCGCGCGTGCCGGTGCCATGCGCTTCCACGTACGACACCTGCGAGGCGGCCACGCCGGCGTCGCGGTAGGCGGCGCGCAGCATCTCCTCGTGGCCGATGCGGCTGGGCCGGCCCATCACGCCGCTGCTGCGGCCATCGTTGTTCACCGCGCTGCCACGAATCACCGCGTAGATGCGGTCGCCGTCGCGCACCGCATCGGCCAGCCGTTTCAGCACCACCAGCCCGGCGCCTTCGCTGCGCACGTAGCCATCGCCCGAGGCGTCGCCGAACTTGCAGTGGCCGTCGGCGGCCATCATGCGACTCTGCGAGTAGCCGATGGTGATGTGCGGCTGCAGGATCATGTTCACGCCGCCGGCCAGGGCCAGGCGCGTCTCACCGCTGCGCAGGCTGCGCACGGCCAGGTGCACCGCCGCCAGCGACGACGAGCAGGCCGAATCGATCGTCAGGCTCGGCCCGCGAAAGCCGAACACGTAGGAGATGCGCCCCGACGAGGCGTAGCGCCCGCTGCCCAGCGTGGAAGGGAAGTCGATTGCCTCGGGTTGGGCGAACAGCCGGGACTCGAAATCACTGACCCACTGGCCGATGTAGACCGCGGTCTCGCTGCCTTCGAGCTGCGGCACATCCTGGCCGGCGTCTTCCAGCGCCTCCCAGGCCGTCTCCAGCAGCACGCGCTGCTGGGGATCGATCACCTGTGCCTCGCGCGGCGAAATGCCGAAGAAATCGGCATCGAACAGGTCCATGCGATCGAGGAAGCCACCGCGCCGCGACATCATGCGGCCCGGGGTCGCGGGGCGCGCGTCGAAAAACCGCTGGAGGTCGATGCGGTCGGCCGGCACCTCGCCAATCGCATCCTGCCCTTGGCTCAAGAGCCGCCAGAAACTGGCGGGGTCGATCACGCCCCCCGGGAAGCGGCACCCGATGCCCACGATGGCGACGGGTTCCTTCGAGGGGTGGTTCATGCCGAGGTCTCACGCGGCCGGGCCTCGGCCAGCAGCGGCGCCAGCGTGGCCGACAGGTCGGCCAGCAGCGGGTCTTTCTGCGCCTGGAGGTAGAAGTGATCCCCCGGGAACACCCGCACGCGGAACGCGCCCTGGGTTTCGCCGCGCCAGCCGTCCAGGTGGGCGCGCGGCGTCAGCGGATCGTCCGAGCCGCCGAACACCGTGACCGGGCAGGCCAGCGGCGCGCGGGAGGCCGGCGGCAGGTGGGTCTCCAGGGCGTGGATGTCGGCCCGCAGCGCGGGCAACAGCAACGCCAGCAGCTCCTCGTGCTCGGCCACCTCGGGCGGAATGCCACCGTAGCGGCGGTTGATCTCCGTCACGAAATCGGCGTCCGACAGGACGTGCAGCAGGGGATCGGGGTTGGGCCAGTGCGGCGGACGCCGGCCCGAGACGAACAGGTGGCGCGGCGTCGGCGCGCCGCTCGCGTGCAGCGCACGCGCCACTTCACTCGAGAGCACCGCGCCCATGCTGTGGCCAAAAAAGGCGAACGGCAGATCGAGATGGGGTTGCAGCGCGGCCACCACGGCGCTGACGAGCTCGGGAAGGTGCGTCATCGCGGGCTCGTTCAGGCGGTTGGCGCGGCCGGGCAGCTGGATCGCGCACAGTTCCAGATCGGCGGGCAGCGCAAGCGACCAGGGCCGGTACACGGCCGCACCCACCCCGGCATGGGGAAAGCAGAACAGGCGGGCCCGCGCCTGCGGCCTGGGTGTGAAGCGTTGCAACCACAGGCTGTTCATCGCGCGCCCCGCAGCCAGGCTGAAGATGGCATCCCGATGGTCACGGTTGTTCCGCGGTCAGGATGTGAAGCGGTCCAGCGTTTCATCGTGTCGTCCCTTGCGATTCACCCCCGCCACCATCGCGCGGCGAGGCGTGAACGTCTCTGCCTTCATGAAAGAATGATGTTACCAAACGTAGCATCGTGACAACGCGAAAGTACCTGCCATTAAGTGCATTTCCGCACACTTGAGGCCGGGGTAGCAGTGAGGTAGTACTAGGTTGTCGCACTGCACTGGAAAGTGCTCGTGCACTATAGACGAATCGCTTCTCCTCCCAGCCCGGAAATATGACCATTCAAGCCACCTTTTCCGCATGACCGCCACGCACCTGACCTCACCCGAAGCCATCGGCATCACCCTCTGGCTCGTCGACCTGAGCCTGCCCCCGTCGGACCCCGGCGATCCCGACCAGATGGCGCTGCTCAGCGCGACCGAAAGGGCCAAGGCCGGCCGCTTTCATTTCGAGCGCGATGCCCGCCGTTACCGCGCCAGCCACACGGCGCTGCGTCAGCTGCTGGCGCAGGTCACGGGCCAGCCCGCGCGCGTCCTGAGCTTCGTCGAAGGCCCATTCGGCAAACCCCGCCTGCGGGGCGAGGGGCAGCCCCACTTCAACATGAGCCACAGCGGCGACTGGGCGCTGATCGGGCTTTGCGCCGACGCGCCGATCGGCGTGGACATCGAGGTGCCACGGCCGATGAGCGACCTCGAATCGCTGGCGCAGCGCAATTTTTCCCCGGCCGAGTTCTTGGCCCTGTGCGCGGTCGATCCGGACCAGCGCCTGGAGGCCTTCCTGCGCTGCTGGACCCGCAAGGAAGCCTGCCTCAAAGCCCTGGGCAGCGGCCTGTCCATCGAGCCCGGGGTGTTCGAGGCGGGGATCGAGACCGAGCCTCGGTTCACTGCGATCGACGTCCAGGGCCAGGCCTGCGCCATGGCGGTGCACAGCCTGGCGCTGCCCTTCCCCGGCCAGGCCGCCTGCGCGCGACTGGCGGACACGGACCACCGCCTGGCGATGTAGCGGGCGGCTGTCAGGCGCCCGCGCGCGGCCGGTCGCGGCGCCACCAGGCACCGGCGTTCCACAGGTTCAGCAGGCGCGCGCGGTACCAGTCGCGCCGCAGCTCGCCCACCTGGGCCAGCGCCCAGGTGGCGGCCAGCACCGCCAGCAGGAGCACGCCGTACAGGCCCCAGCCGGGCCGCGACAGGCCCAGTGCGCTGGCGAACACCAGCAGGGTGAAATGGATCAGGTAGAAGCTGAAGGTGAAGCCGGCGAGCCGCTGGATCCAGCGCGCCCCGGCCCCCCTGAAATCCCATTCACAACGCGCGCAGCCGATGACGAAGCCCGCGAAGATCAGGGCCACCAGGTAGTCCGACAGCACATGGACGGTGGAACCCGGGTCGAAAGGCACTGGCAAGACCTGGCTGAAACCGGCGTACAGGCGGCGCGATGCCTCATCGGTCACGCCCCGCAGACCCGACAGGAAGAACACCAGGTAGGCGGCCACTGCAAGGCCCATGAGCGCGCGTGCGGCGCGCGGCCCCATCCGCAGGCCCGGCAGGCACCGCTGGAGCCAGACGCCCAGCAACCAGACCGGCAGCAGCAGCACGATGCGCGGCCCCATCACGGCCAATACCCCGATCAGGGCGATCCAGCGCAGCGGCCCGCGCAGAAACAGGGCCACGCCGAACAACACGTAGTACCAGACCTCGTATCCGAGCGACCAGTACGGCGCCATGCTGAACGGCTGGATGGCGCCGAACCAGGTCTCACCCAGAAACAACCAGTGGAACGGCAGGTAGAACCAGAGCCTGGGGTACTGCCAGTCGGGGGTGTACAGGCTGGGGTTGAACCGCATCCCGACCAGATCGATGGCCAGGGCCAGCAGCACCGCGGGCAGCGCGACGGAGTACACGCGCGAGAGGCGCGCCAGCGCGTACTGCCCTGCGCTGAGCTGGCGATCGCGGGTGGTGTGCGCGATCACCAGACCGGAGATCACGAAGAAGGCGATCACCGCATCATCGGCCGACCGGTGCCAGGTGAGCGTGAGCGCCGATGGCGCCACCTTGAGGTAGACCGAATGCCCGATGTAGACCGCCAGGGCCGCAAGAACGCGGCACAGATCCAGCCAGACGGAGAGCGCGGGCGTCATCGTCGCGGCGGGGCGCGCGGCATCGCGGGTCGCGGTCATGGAGGAACTCCGTGTGGGGGGGGATGCTCCAATGTAACAAATAGTTGATAACAAACTGTTGACAAATCAAGCCTCAAAATCGGCAGGATTCCGCACTGCGTCACATCTGACGAGGATTCGAACCCACCAAATGCCGAGAATCCCGTACACACTGCCCTACCCCACTGAAACACTTCGATCCAGAACGCTGCGAGTCATGTCCGCTCACTACAATGCGACGCGACATCTGAGCTCCCCGTGAACCGCCCAGAGGCACCTGTCACCGCCCCAACGCGGCCCCTGTGTGCCACCCTGACCCAACGACCATCCGGGAATCTTCGTTGAACATAAGAAAAAAAATCGGCCTTCAGTTTCTGGTGAGCAATGGCGCCACGGTCGCCAACTTCGCCCTGTCGGTCATCCTGGCGCGCCTGCTGACCCCCACGGACATCGGCATCTTCTCGATGAGCGCCATCCTCATCACCTTCGCGCACGTGTTCCGCGACTTCGGTGTGTTCTCCTACATCGTCAAGGAGAAGGAGGTCACGCAGCAGACCATTCGCACCGCGCTGGGCGTGCTGCTGGTGACGTCCTGGACGGTGGCCGCCATCCTGTTCTTCACGTCCGATGTGTGGTCGGTGTTCTTCAAGACGCCCGAGGTCGGCGACGTGGTCAAGGTGCTGGCCATCGGCTTCGTCTTCATTCCGTTCGGCTCCATCCCCTACGCCCTGCTCACGCGCAACCTGGAGGTCAAGCGCACCTCCAAGGTCATGGCGATCTCCGTGGTGACCTACTTCATCACCACCATCGCCCTGGCCTACACCGGCCACGGCCACATGACCATGGCCTGGGCCAACCTGGTCAACATCATCGTCACCGGCGCGGCCTACCACTGGTACTCCACCACGCCCATCCCCTGGCTGCCCAGCCTCAAGGGCTGGAAGAAGATCACCCACTTCGGCACCGGCACCATCGTCACCTCCACCGTCGCGGCCCTGGACGCGGCGCTGCCCGACGTGATGCTGGGCAAGATGAGCACGCCCGCGGCCGTGGGCTATTTCAGCAAGGCCGCCTCGGCGGTGTCGCTGCCCTACACGGTGCTCAAGTCGACCATCGACTATTTCGCGCTGCCCTACCTCTCCAAGCTGCACCACGCCAACGAAGACATGGCGGCGGCGATCCAGCAGGCTTCCTCGTACATCTCCGTGGTCATCATCCCCGCCATGGTGTGGATGATGGTGATGGACCGGGAGATCATCCTGTTCCTGTTCGGTCCGCAGTGGGTGGCCAGCATCGACGTGATCCCCTGGCTGTGCCTCACGGGGGCCGCCGGCATCCTCTTTCGCCTGGTCACACCCGCGCTCACCAGCATCGGCAAGCCGTACGCGGCCGCCGTGCCCTCGCTGCTGGTGCTGCTGATCAAGGTGGTGCTGGCCATCATGCTGTTCGACGGCACCCTGGTGAGCTTCGGCATCGCCATGGCCGTTGGCCAGATCGTGGGCATCCCGCTCTACGTCATGGTCAACAAGGTCTACTTCGGGCTGGGCGTGCGCCAGTGGCTGCGGGGCAATGTGCCCATCGTGCTGATCTCGCTGATCACCGGGACCTTCAGCTACCTGCTCAAGACCTACGTGCACCCCAACTTCCCGATCTTCTTCAGCCTGCTGTTCAACGGCGTGATGTTCGTCGCCGCCTGGTACGCCTGCATCATGCTGATGAAGCCGCCGATCGAGGCCGAGCTGCGGCGCTTCCAGGACAGCGCGGTGGCCTTGATCTTCAAGAAGGACGCGGCGGGCTGAGCGGGGGCGGCGGCACCTTGCTGGCCGCCACGGTCTTGAGGACGTGCTGCTTGAGCACCTCCATCAGGATCAGGAAGATGTAAGGCAGCTCGAAGTAGGCGGCGCTGAGCAGCGAGCCCGTCACCACGAAGGCCAGCAGGGCGGCGCCCAGCATGTCGGCCAGGTCGGACGCCCAGCGCAGCGACGGCCCTCGCGCCTTGGTCAGCTTCAGGATCTCCCGGCGCGTGAGGAAGGCATTGGCCACCAGCGCGACGAACAGCAGGAAGCCGATGAAGCCCATGTCGCCCATCACCTCGAACCAGATGCTGTGCGCGGCCAGGCCCGAGGGGCTGCTTGGTGCGACCTCGATGAAGGGCAGCAAGGTGGGGCCCTCCTTGAACGTCTCCCAGAGCGCGGACGACTGCACCGCCCGGAAACCACCCCCGAAGACCGGGTTGGACAGGGCGATGGACGAGCTCACCCGCCAGGCGCCGAAACGGCCCAGCAGGGAATCGTCTTCCTTCGCGGTCTTGATGGTCTCCATGCGCTCGGACCACGAATCGGGCGCCAGCTGCACCACCACCGCCACGCTGATGGCCACGATCACGATGCCGATCATGCGGTTGCGGCTCTTCATGAGGATGAAGAAGACGATCACGCACAGGCCGATCAAGGCGCCGCGCGAGGCCGTGGCCACCACGGCGAAGGCCGTGAGCGGCAGCAGCACGGCAAAGCCGATCTTGGCCAGCTTGCGCGAGGAGATCTGGTAGAGGTAGTACAGCAGCGGCAACACCATCAGCAGCACCATCGCGAAGTGGTTGTTGTCCCCGAACTTGGCGATGCCGCGCGCGTTGTGCCCGCCGCCGCTGGCAATGAATTTCAGACCATCGAGGGCGCCGTGAAAACTCGTTGCCAGCACCACCATCACCACCATGGCGTGGATGCGGTAACGCGAGGTCACGAAAACCGGCATCAGCAGGCAGAACAGCACGGTCTTGACCAGGTTTCCGAAGAGCTCCCAGTTGCGGTCCAGGCCTGGGTAGGCGAACAGCGCGACAAAGAAGCCGTGCACCGCGAACAGCATCATCAGCACCGTGGTGCGGTTGATCTCGATGCGCTCGAAGCGGTCGCCCCGGCGCATCAGCAGCGAGGCCATGGTCACCAGGGCGAACAGCTGCACGAAGGGCACGGCGCCCATGAAGCCGTGCACGTAGCTGTTCATGGCGATCAGGCCGGCCCAACCCCACAGCAGGTAGCCGATGAAGGCGTTCGAAAAGCCCAGGGGCACGAAGAGCAGCACGGCCCCGAAGACCAGCAGGTCACGCATGGCGGTTCCTAGTTCCTTTTCTTCGGCGCGGGCGGTGCGTCATCGGTGAGCTCCTCGTAGGAGAAGAAGCCCATGTCGGGTGCCTTCGGATCGCGGGCCTTGCGCAGCACCGCCAGCAGGAGCAGCGCGAGCAGCACCAGTTCGGCCAACAGCAGCAAGCCTTCGGTCATGCGAATCTCCTGAAGATGTCGAGCTGCCCCTGGGTGGTGGAATCCCAGGAAAAGGTTTCGGCGTGCGCGCGCGTGGCCGCGCGCGTGGGCAGGTCGCCCATCAGCTGCTCCCAGGCCTCGGCCAGGGCCGGCCCGTCACGGCGCGCCATCAGCAGGCCGGCAGCGTGCTGGCTGACCACCTCGGGCGTGCCCCAGATGTTGGTGGCGATCACGGGCGTGCCACAGGCCATGGCCTCCAGCAGCACATTGGCCCAGCCTTCGCGGCTGGAACACAGGGCCAGCGCATCGGCCGCGCTGTACCACCACTTGAGTTCGGTCTGCGGCACCAGGCCCACCCAGCGCACGCGATCGCTCACGCCCAGGCGGGCCGCCAGCGCCTTCAAGGCGCCCTGCTCCGGCCCGCCCCCGGCCACCAGCAAGGTCACGCCCGGCATGGCGGGCAGCGCCTCGATCGCGATGTGGTGGCCCTTGCGCTCGATCAGGTGGCCCACCGACAGCAGGTACGGCCCCTGCACATCCAGTCCCAGGCGCTGCCTCGCGGCCTCGCGCGGCTCGGGGGTGAAGCGCTCGAGGTCGACGCCGTTGCGCAAGGTGTTGAGCTTGCCCGGCTCAGCGCCGAGGGCGGCGAGCGAATCCATGAGCGCACGGCACACGCCGATGGAAGCCTGCGCTTGTTGGGCGGTCTGGAGGATGAGCTTGCGGGGAAAGGGGTACTCGGGAATGAGGTTCAGGTCGGTGCCGCGCGCGGTCACGACGAACGGCTTTTTCAGCCAGCGCGCCAGCAGCCCGGCGGCCACCCCATCGGGGTAGTAGTAGTGGGCGTCGATCAGGTCGAAATCGAAGCCCTGCTTCTGCAGGCGCCGCACCGTGGCCAGAGCCCCCAGGGCCATGGTGTAGGGCGCCAGATTCATGCCGACCTTGGGCAGCAGCAGGTAACGCGGGTGGTGCACTTCCAGTCCGTTGCGCTGCTCCAGGCGAGGCGTGGCCGCGAACTGGGCGTATTCACCGAAGCGAGGCGACTTCAGCGGGAACCAGGGCACTGGCGCCACCACCTTGGCCTGGACCTGCCCGGTTTTCAGCAGCTCGCGCAGGCGTGTCTCGACGAAGATGCCGTGGATGGGCCGCACCTCGCTCGGGTACAGGCTGGAGAACAGCAGGATGCGAAGGGGCTTCAAGGATTTTTGCATTCGAACACCATCACACCTTCAAAACTTTTCCGGGACGTCTCGCGCCCCTGCGGGCAGGGCTGGGCCTTGTCGCGGTCGTTGTTGTCGCCCACCAGGTAGTAGCCGCGCGCCACCACCTCGTCGGGCAGCGGGCTGTGGCCGATCCACAGCCGTCCATGGGGCGTGTCGATGAAACGCGCCGCGCCTTTCAGGTGCAGCCGCTCCAGCCAGGTGTCGCCCAGCTTCTGGTAGATCCGGCGCCAGGTGTCGGAGTCGTCGATCTTCGCCGGGTCCTGGATGGCCAGCAGGCTGCCCCAGCCTGGCCCCTGGAGATAGCGGGCCGTGGCCCAGTAGCGCACGTTGGAGGGCACGTAGATGTCGCGGCGCTCGGTGTTGTGCTGCGCGATGTGCCGGGCGACCTGGTGGAAGTCCATCTTGCGCGGGGTCTGCAGCCGCTCCCAGCCGGCGCCATAGGCCACCACGAAAGCCAGAAAGGCCACCACCAGCACAGAGCCCCAAACCCGCAGGCGTGCGTCCGGCCGCAGGCGCTCGTGCAGGTGCACTGCCAGCGCCACGGCGAGGAAAGGCGCGGTGTAGGCCAGCGTGCGGTCCAGCCAGATGGGCCGCAGCACCAGCGAGATGACGCCCACCACCAGCACCGGCAGCACCACGAACGAGACCACACAGGCCCTCACGTAGGCCGAGCCGAACACCAGCAGGTAGAGCACCAGGGCCAGCACCAGGGCGGCGGCCACCGCGTACTGCGTGGTCGTCGCCCCGGGGAAGTAGCCCAGCAGCCAGCCGCCGATCGTCTGGGCCACGTTGTCGAAACTCGGCATGCGGGTGTGCGACACGGAGCGGAAGCTGGCGTTGGCCAGCCAGGGCAGCAGCAACACGCCCGAAATCCCGATGAACCACAGCAGGGGCTTGAGGCGGTGGCGCTCGCCGGCCACCCAGCAGCGGATCAGCGTGTAGCACAGCACCGACCCCACCGCGATGAACGCGATGCTGTGCAGCATGGACAGCGAGAGCACCAGCAGGCACATGGCCCACCAGTGGCCGCGCCGCCCGTGCAGCAGCCACTGATCGACGCAGTACCAGAGCAGCAGCACGTTGCAGCCCAGCATGGCGTACATGCGCAGGTCGGAGGCGTAGTAGATCTCGCTGCCCAGCAGCGCCGTGAAGGCCGCGGCCAGCAGCGCGGCGCGGCGGCCGGCCCGCGCGGCCACGCCGAGGTAGACCACCCCGATCGACGCCAGGCTCCAGAACACCGAGTTCAGGAGCAGCCAGGTGTCCTGTTTCGAGAACACGCCCCAGGCGTTGAGCTGGAGGTAGTACAGCGGCGGATGGATGTCGAAGCGCATCACCGCGACCACCACGTCCAGCGGATTCAGGTTGACGTAGCTGGCCCCGAAGATCTCGTCGTACCAGAGGCCCCCATCGGCCCGGATCGCCATGAAGCGCAAGCCGAACGCGACCAGCAGCACCAGCAACAGGCCGCCCAGGGCCGCCTTGCTCGAAAGAGGGTCGGTGCTTCGCGTCGTCATGGTTCACCTCGTCGGGGAAGCCTGGGCCAGGGAGGTCGACAGCGCCACCACCCGCCGGGCGTTGCCCGTCCAGGTGAGGCCGAGGCGCTCGATGGTGTCGTGCGCCGCGACGGCCAGCCGCTCGCGCAGGCTGTCGTCGGTGCAGAGCCGGGTCAGGGCGTCCTGCATGCCGGTGGGCGAGGCCTCGTCGAACAACAGGGCGTTGTCCTCGTGGGTCAGCACTTCCTGCAGGTTGGGGGTGGCGGGCGCCACGACGGCCTTGCCCAGCACCAGGTATTCCATCAGCTTCAGGGGCGAGGCATAGGGCGTCACGGCGGGCTGCAGGGCGACGTCGAAGGCGGCCACGTGCGCGGGCACCCGGTCGCGGTGGATCACGCCGGTGAAGGTCACGCGGTCGGCCAGGCCCAGGCGCCGGGCCTGCTGCTCGAGCGCTTCGCGCACCGGGCCGTCCCCCACCACCAGCAGGTGGGTGTGGGACGGCGCCTGCGGGGACGCCATCCAGTCGACGATGCGGTCCACGCCATGCCAGTCGCGCACGAAGCCGGTGAAGCCCAGCACCAGGCGGCCCTGCAGGCCGAGGTGGGCCTTGGCGGTCTCCTGGGTCGGGGCCTGGGCGAAATGCGCGCGGTTGATGCCGTTGGGAATGACCTGGATGCGCGAGTCGGGCACGCCGCGGGCGCGCACGTGGTCGGCCAGCACATTGGTCACGGGCAGCACGCAGTCCGCGCCGCGCCAGGCCACGCCCTCGGCCCAGCGGGCCAGCGCCTGCAGGGCCAGGCCACCACTGTGCTGCGAGCGTTCGAACACCAGCGGCGCGTTCACCTCCAGCAGCAGGGGAATGCCGAGCCGCTTCTTGGCCATCAGGCCGCTGAGCAGGAAGAGGTTGTAGCGCTCGTAGATGACGTCGGGCCGGAAGTCTTTCGCGGCCTTCATCAGCTTGCGGTAGGCCAGCACGCTGTAAGCCAGCTCCATGAGTTCGTACAAGGCCTTGGGCATCAGGGCCTTGAGGCGGTGCACCCAGCCCATGTCGCTGCCCATCTGGCCATTGCCGCCCTGCCCTGGCGCACTGCCTTCGGGCTCGTCGCCACCCGGACTGACCACGCGCACCTCATGCCCCTCGCTGCGCAAGGCCTCGATCATCTCTTCGATGTGCACGGCCTGGCCGTCTTTCGATGCCGTGCGGTGGTGGTACAGAATTTTCATGGGTCGAACGGCCTCAGGCCGCCGCAGAGGATCGGTGAAGTTGGCCATCGAAGACCCGCTTCCATTGGGCGGTCATCAGGGCTTTGGCGTACGAGGCCTGCACCTTCTCGCGGCCGGCCCGGGCCCACGCCGGCCACAGGGGCTGCTGGTCCAGGGCGCGCGACAGGGCGGCGGCGAACGCGCCGTCCTGCGGCTCGCAGAGGGTGTCGGGCGACACGTCCGAGAGGATGTCACCCACGTCGCCCACGCGCGTGGCCACCACGGGCATGCCCACCGCCATGGCTTCGAGCAGCGCGATCGGCAGTTGCTCGGTGTCCGACGACAGGGCGAACAGATCGAAGTCCGTCAGGCGCGCGGACGGGTCCTTGAGGTAGCCGGTGAATTCCACCTCGGCGGCGACGCCAAGCTGCTGCGCCAGCGCTTCCAGCTCGCCGCGCTGCGCGCCGTCGCCGACCACGATGAGGCGGGCGGCACGCCGGGCCCGCACGTCGGCGAAGGCGCGGATGAGGCGGGCGATGTTTTTCTCCGGCCGAAGCCCGGCCACCGTGCCGATGCACACCGGCCGGCCTTCTTCCGCCGACACCGCGCGCGCCGCCGCGGGAATGTCCACGCCGTTGGGGATGAAGGTGACCCGGCGCGCCGGCAGCTTCCACACGCCCGTGGCCAAACGCTCCAGGTTGCGCGAGGCCACCACCACCGAGACGCGGTTCCAGCCCAGCAGCACGCGCCGCATCCAGACGCGGCGCGGCAGTTGCCGGGCCGCCTCTTCGGGGCCGAAGCCGTCTTCCACGTGCACGTGCGGCACCACGCGCGGCAGGTTGGCCGCCGCCCATTCGATGGCGCCCCAGTTGTAGGACAGCAGCAGGTCGGGTTTCAGGCGCTGCAGCAAGGCGCGAAAGGCGCCCCGGTTGGCCAGCGCCCCGCCCTTGACCACCTCGAGCCGCATCGGCGCCCAGTTCACCGCCGGATCGAGCCGCTCACCGGCGTCGAAACAGTTGTCCATCGCCACGATGAGGTGGCGGTAGCCCGGCCCGAGGGCATTGGCCAGTTGCACGAAGCGCGCCTGCGGCCCGCCCAGCTTGAAGGTCGAGAAGGCGTGCAGCAGCACGCGCGGGGGGCGTGCGCCCTCGCTCATGCAGAACCTTCTCCGGCGTGCACGGCCATGGCCTGGCGGTGGAAGGTGGCGGCATCGCCCACCGGCTGCCAGCCCAGGTCCTGTTTGGCGTTGCTGCAGTCGATGTTGGCCAGCAGGCCGCGCGACATCAGGTCGCGCTTGAACGGTCGGGCCACGGCGCGGCCGGTCACGCGCTTGATCAGCCACTTGCCCATCTCCACCAGCCACAGACCGGTGGGGGAAGACGGCACGAACTTCAGCGGACGGCCGATGGTGCGCGACAGGTCGGCCAGGTACTGACGCGCGCTCGGGCGCACGTCACCGACCAGGTTGTACGCCCGGCCCGGCGCGGCAGGCGCGGTCACGCCGGCCACGATGGCCGAGGCGCAGTCGCCCACCAGAACCCAGGGCAAGGGGTTCTCGCCGCCGTTCCAGCCGACGCAGTACTGGTCGTTGTTGAAGAAGCCCAGGCCGCTGTGGAAGGGCGAGGTGCCCGCGCCCACCACGAGGCCGGGGCGCATCAGCACGATGGGGAAGCCGGTCTTCTGATGGATGTCCATCAAGGCCTGGTCGGCCAGGGCCTTGGCGCGCGCGTAGTCGGCGCGCGTCTCGGGCCGGGGGTCCGGCGGCGTGGCGCCGGTGATGGTCTCGCCCGCATCGCCCAGGAACAGGCTGGCGATGGAGCCCACGTGCACCATGCGCTGCACACCGGCCGCGCGGCACACCTCGGCCACCATCACGGCGGAGTCCACCATCGCGGCGCGGATGGCCTCGAAGTTCGCGCCACCGCCACCGTGCGCGAGGTTGATCACGTAGGGCGCGCCGGCGATCGCGCGCTCCAGGTCGGCCTTGTTCTTCACGTCGCCGCGCACGATCTCGACGCCGGGACGGTAGAACACCGGCTGCAGGTTGCTCACGCCGCGCGCCATCACGCGCACGCGGTGGCCCTGGCCCAGCAAAGCCGCCACGGTGTGCGAGCCGATGAAACCGGTGCCGCCCAGCACCACGACCAGGTCACCCGTGGGCGCAGGCTCGGCCACCGGCGTGGCGCGCGCGGGCAAGGGCTTGAAGGCCGCGGCCATCTGCTCGCAGACCGAGACCAGCTCGGCACCGAAGTCGAGGTCGATGCGGGGCTTGCCCTGGCTCTGCAGCTCCTGGTAGAAGGCCCGCAGGCTGCCCTTCATGCCCAGGTAGAACGCATCGGAGCGCGGCTTGAGCTTGGCCGTGGCCATGACGTAGTCGCGCAGCACCGAAAAGCCTTGCGACTTCACCTGCCTGCCCGTGGCGCGCGCCGAGAGCCACGCATCCACCGGTTCCATGTAGGCCGTGCGTTCCAGGGTGTGGAACTGGTTGGCGAACATGTCGGCCACCGCCACGCCGTCGTCGCAGACCACGGTCATGCGGCACACGGTGAACTCGGCGCCCACATGGAAGCGCATGTGGGCGGGCATGCGCTCGCAGCGCAGCGACACTTGACAGGCGTTGTGAAGGCCGACGCCGGGCGAGATTTCCACCGGGTCCTCGGCCAGCACCGAGAGCTCGCGCACCGAACCGGCGAGGTCGAGCACCTGCGACAGCGGATGCACCGCCTGCTCCAGCAGAATGTTGAGCGGCTTGCGGAACATCCAATGGCCGAACTGGCGCGCGGCCAGCTGGCGCAGCGGCACTTCGTACACGTAGTCGAGGTAGCGCGGCTTGCCCAGGCGGCCCGACGCGATGGCTTCCTTGAGCTGCACGTAGGCGGGGTTGAACACCAGGTTCTGGTTCACGCCGATCACGGCGCCGGCGTGGTTGGCGGCCTCGCGCAGCTGCTCGCATTCGGCGGTGCTCACGCCCACCGGTTTTTCCAGCAGCACGGTCTTGCCCGCAGCCACGAAGGGCATGGCGGAAGACAGGTGGAAGTCCGGCGGCGTCAGCACGTGCACGGTGTCGGCGTCCGAGGCGGCGGCTTCATCGATCGAGTTGAACACGCGGCCCGCGCCGAATTCCTTGGCCAGGCCCTGGGCGGTGGCGGCGTTCACGTCGAACACGCCGTACAGCTCCACACCCGGGATCTCGCGCAGCGCGGCCGCGTGGGTCTTGGCGATATTGCCGGCGCCGACCAGCAGCACCTTCTTCTTGTTGCTCACAAACATCCTCCTGGAAATGAATTCTTGGCCCGTCAGACGGCGGGCGCGCGCTTCTCGTTCTGTCGCAGGAACGCATCGAACATGATCAGCATCCACAAGGGCGTGGAATGGTCGGACTGGCCGCTCAGGTGCTCTTTCACCATGCGCTCGAGCACGGTGGCATTGAAGTAGCCCGAGTCCAGCATGCGCGGGCTCAGCACCGATTCGCGCATGCGCTGCGCCAACGGCCCGCGCAGCCACTTCGCCAGGGGCACCGAGAAGCCCATCTTGGGCCGGTACAGCACGTCGTGCGGCAGCAGCGGCTCGAAAGCCTTCTTGAACACCGCCTTGCCCTCCCCGCCCTGGATCTTCAGATCGCTGGGCAGCGTGGCCAGCCACTCGATGAGCTGGTGGTCCATCAGGGGTTCGCGCACCTCCAGCGAGTGCGCCATGGCGGCACGGTCCACCTTGGTGTTGATGTCACCGACCAGCCAGGTCTTGTAGTCCAGGTACTGGATCAGCGCGAGCGGGTCGTCGGTCTGCGCGCGCTGGGCGTGCTCGCGGAACACCTCGATGGCGTTGTAGCCACCCAGTTCGCGCTGGAACGCGGGCGAGAACAGGCGCGCGCGCTGGTCGGCGCGCAGGTGCGACATGCTGTGGTGGTAGGCCTGCACGCTGTCCATGGCCATGGCCTGGAAGGTGGTCTTGGCGCGGAACATGCGCGGCGCCCAGTCGGCCTTGGGGTAGAGCCGGCCCAGCGTGCCGAACACCGACTGGCGCAGGCCGTGCGGCAGTCGGTTGCGCACGCGCTCCTCGCCCAGGTGCATGCGGTAGCGCCGGTAGCCGCCCAGGCTTTCGTCGCCGCCGTCGCCCGAGAGCGCCACGGTGACGTGCTTGCGCGCCATCTCGCAGACGCGGTAGGTCGGGATGGCGGAGCTGTCGGCGTAGGGTTCGTCGTACAGCCACGCCAGGGTGTCGATCAGGTCGAAGTCGTCGCTCTTGACAATCTCCAGCCGGTGGTCGGTCTGGTAGCGGTCGGCGACCTGCTGGGCGAACTCGGACTCGTTGAAGCGCGGGTCGTCGAAACCGATCGCGCAGGTCTGCACCGGCGTGTCGGACAGGCCGGCCATGGTCGCGACCACGGCGCTGGAATCGACCCCGCCCGAGAGGAAGGCACCCAGCGGCACGTCGGCGATCAGGCGCAGCTTGACGGACTCGCGCACGCGATCGCGCAGCTCGACCTCGGCATCGGCCTGCTCGATCGGGTTGTCGTTGGTGAACTGCACGTCCCAGTACGGCACGGGCGCGGGCTGGTCGGCTTCACCCCGGCGCAGCAGCAGCGTGTGCGCCGCCGGCAGCTTGTGGGCATTGCGGTAGATGCAACGCGGGTCGGGGACGTAGCCGAACGAGAAATAGTCTTCCACCGCCTTCGGATCGATCTCGCGCACGAAGCCCGGGTGGGCCGTGATCACCTTGAGTTCGGAGCCGAAGATGAAACTGCCGTCGGGCAGCCAGGCGTAGTGCATGGGCTTGACGCCCATGCGGTCGCGCGCGAGGAACAAGGACTGCTGCGCGCGGTCCCAGATGGCGAAGGCGAACATGCCACGCAGGCGGTGCACGCAGGCCGTGCCCCAGGCCGACCAGGCGTGCACGATCACCTCGGTGTCGCTGCGCGTGCGGAACACGCAGCCCAGGGCCTTGAGCTCGGGCACGAGTTCCTGGAAGTTGTAGATCTCGCCGTTGAAGACGATGCCCACGCTGGCGTCGGCGTTGAACTGCGGCTGCTGGCCCGTGGCCAGGTCGATCACCGACAGGCGCCGGTGGCCCAGCGCCAGGCCGGGTTCGAGGTGCAGGTCGTCCTCGTCCGGGCCGCGGTGGGCCTGGATGTCGTTGATGCGGGACACCAGCGCGCGGTCGTAGCTGCGCAGACCCTGGGTGTCGAACAGGCCGGAAATGCCGCACATGTCAGTGGGCCTCCTGAACGGTGGCGTTGAGGTGGTGGGGGTCGTCCAGGCAGGCGTCGATGCCGCTCAGGTGGGCCTGCCAGCTGAAGCCTTGCAGCACGAAGCGGCGGGCCTCGCGGCCGAGCGCGGCGGCCTGGGCTGGCGGCGCATCGAGCAGTTGCTGCAGCGCCTGCAGGAAGCCGTCGGCATCCTCGGCGCGCAGCAAACCCTGCGCGCTGCTGGCGCCGATGGCTTCGGCGCAGGAAGGCACGGTGATCACCGCCTGCTCCATGGCCATGGCTTCGAGGATCTTGTTCTGGATGCCGCGCGCCACACGCAGCGGCGCCACGACCGCGGCGGCGTGCTGCAGGTAGGGCCGCACGTCGGGCACGGTGCCGGTGACCACCACATGCTGGCCGGCCAGGGCCTGCACCTGCGGCGAAGGACTGCGGCCCACGATGTAGAAGCGCGCCCGCGGCCAGTGCGCGCGCAGGCGCGGCAGCATGTCCGAGACGAACCAGCTCACACCATCGATGTTGGGCCAGTAGTCCATGGCACCGGTGAACACGATCGCCTGCTCGTTCGCCGCGAACGGGTTGGCGCGCGCGGGATCGGGGGCGAAGAAATCGGCTTCCACGCCGTTGCTGAGGGACTGCACATGGCCCTGGGCCTCGGGCGCGTGCGAGAGAAACAGCGCGGTCTCGTTCGGCGTGACGAAGAAGGAGCGGCGGGCCTGCGAGGCCACCTCGCGTTCGTAGGCCAGCAGGCGTTCGCCTTCGCGCCGGTACACGGCCGACATCGGCCAGCGGTGCGCGGGGGCGTACTGCGTCCACTTGGCCGAATCCACGTCGACGAAATCGACCAGCATGGGCACGGCCGGCGCCAGCGGCTGCGCGTACTGCGCCATGGCGCCCGAGAACACCACGCTGGCCTGCAGTTCATGGGCCTGGGCCACCTGCTCGACCCAGCGCCGCATCCCGGCATTGCGGTAGTAGGCCAGCGTCAGCGCCTCGCCGCGCAGCAGGCCGGTGGCGCTCATCAGCTTGGCCCGGCGCGGCGCGATGCGCTCGACGTGCAGGTCCGGGCACAAGGCCTTCAGCGTGGGCAGGTGCTGCTCGTCGTCGGGGTCGTCGATGAAGGTGCCCAGGAACACGCGGTGCTTCTGCAATAGGTGGCGCAACAGGTGGTACGAGCGCACCTTGTCGCCCTTGTTGGGCGGATACGGAAGGCGGTGAACGAGGTACAGCAGGTTGGCCATGGTGCGTCAAGGTGGCGTCGCTCAGCCCAGATTGCGCACGATGAACGGGCCCAGCCAATTGGCCACGCCAATGGGCAGGCGCCGCCAGGTGGCGATCAGCAGCTTGTACTTGGCGTTGGCCGGGTTGTTCTGCGGAATGCCCTCGCGCTTGTACAGGCGGTACTCGTAGTTCAGCGGCGTGGGCTCGAAGCCCCAGTTCTTCTTGAACGCGTAAGGGCCAGTGCCTTCCTTGCTGCGCCCGTAGTCGAACACCTTGAGCCCGCGCGCGCAGGCCAGGCGCATGAGCTCCCAGTACTTGAAGTCGTTGGCGGCCAGATCGCGGGCGGCCTCGTCGTCGCCCGCGTAGTACGGCAGCACCTCGTCGCGGAAGTAGAAGCTGAGCACGCTGGACAGCGGCGTGCCTTCGGCCGAGCACACGGTGAGCACCTCGGCGTCGGCGCCGAAGGTCTTGAGCAGGGTCTGGAAGTAGCGCTTGGGCATGGCCGGCGTGCCGTGGCGGTGCACGTTGTCGGCGTACAGGGCGAAGAAGCGGTCGACGGTCGGGTCGATGTGCGAGGTCAGGCCGTTCTTGATGCCCTTGCGCACCATCGCGCGCTGCTTGCGCGGGATGGCCAGCATGTTGTCCTCTTCCTTGGGCAGGATGGCCTTGCGGAAGGTGACGTAAAGCTCCTGCACCGGCCAGTCGGTGTGGCGGCGCTCGATGTGGCGCAGCTCCAGGTGGTCGGTGCCGAGCTCGACGGCCAGGCGCTGGGCCTCGGCTTCGAGCGCGGCGGCGGCCTCGGGGGTCGCGGCGGCCACGCCGCCGTACACCGCGAACGGCAGGCCGGTCAGCGCGTTGCCGAACAGGCGGCTGTTGACATGGGCCAGCGGCAGCACGCCCTGGATCTCGCCAGCGGACTCGGCGTAGAGAAAGTAGGTGTCGTGGCGGAAGACGTCGCGGATGACCGTCTGCCAGCCCGCGCGGTGGAAGAACGTGGCCTGGGGCTGCGCCAGGACGAAGGCGTCCCAGCGGGCGACGAGATCGGCTTGGGCGCTGTCGAGGCGGTGGATGCGGAGTGGCGAGGGCTCAGACAACGGGCACCTCTTTGCGCTCGCCGATGAAGATCTGGTCCATGCGGCCCCACTGGAAATCGTCCAGCAGGCGCGCGAGGCGCTGTTCCGTGCGGCCGATGTTGACGTAGTGGCGAAAGCGGGTCTTGAGGTCGATGCCGGCCACGCGCGGTTGCCCGGGGTCGATCTCCCAGGGGTGGAAGTAGAAGATGGCGGATTGCTCGTCCTGCCTGTTCACCTGCTGCAGCATCCAGCGCGAGAGCGCATAGGGCATGAGGCGGAAATAACCGCCGCCGCTGGACGGCAGGTTGCGGTTGAACATGCGCAGCGTGGTCGGCGGCACTTCCATCATGCCGCCGGGCGTCTCGTAGGCGAAGCGCGGTGCATCGGGCATGCCGTAGTGGTCGTGCTTGACGGGGTAGATGCTGGAGCTGTAGCGGTAGCCCGCGCGCTGCAGGGTGTCGAGCGCCCACAGGTTCTTCGCACCGATGGAGAAGCTCGGCGCCCGATAGCCCCAGACGGCTTGGCCGCCCAGGTCTTCCAGCAGGCCCTTGGAGCGCGTGATGTCGTCGAAGAACTCGGCCTCGGTGAGGTCGCTCACCCGCTGGTGCCCATAACCATGGCTGGCGAGTTCATGGCCTTCGCGCACGATGCGGCGCACCATGTCGGGGTAGCGCTCGGCGATCCAGCCCAGGGTGAAGAAAGTGGCGTGGGTCTTCTTCGCCGCGAGCAGCTGCAGGATGCGGTCGATGTTGTGTTCGACCCGGCACTCGCAGCGGTCCCAATCGGCGCGGTCGATGTAGGGCGCCATGGCCGAGACCTGGAAGTAGTCTTCGACGTCGATGGTCAGGGCGTTTTCGATGGGTGCGTTGGATGGCATGGGAACCCCCTTGGGATCAGTTGCTGCCGTTGTTGCGCGACTTGCGGGTGGCCGCGACGATCTTCCTCAAGGCACCGAGGATCTCCAGGCTCACCCGCTCCTGGCGCAGCACGCTGCGCTCCATGCGCAGCAGGCGGGTGCTGAGCTGCTCGGCCGTCACGCGGGTGAGTTCTTCGCCGATGCCGTCCACCACGCCCGGGTCCAGGTCGAGGTCTTCAGGGCCGATGCCATCGACCAGCGAAGGGCGGGGCTCGGCGCCCTCGCCTGCCTTGGGCAGGTGGGCCCAGCGGTCGTCGCTGCCCTGGTGGTCCGGCGCGGGCACCGCGCTCTCGGCGTGCATCTCCGCGACCACCTCGTTGAGCGCATCCAGCGTCAGGGTCGGTGATTCGGACAGGTAGCCCTGCAGCAGCAGGCGGTCGCACAGGGTGTTGATGCGGCGCGGAATGCCACCGCTGTGCTGGAAGATGCCGGCGAACACCGCCGGCTCGAAGACCGGCTTGTCCACCGCGCCGGCGCACTTGAGCCGGTGCTCGATGTAGGCGCGGGTGTCCTCCTCGTCCAGCGGGCCGAGGTGGCAGCGCGCGGTGACGCGCTGGCGCAGCTGCAGCATGCCCGGGCCCTGCAGGATGGTGCGGAACTCGGGTTGCCCGACCAGGAAGGTCTGCAGCAGGGCCTGCTCGCCGAACTGGAAGTTCGACAGCATGCGCAGCTCTTCCACCGCCAGCGGCTGCAGGTTCTGCGCTTCGTCCACGATCAGCAGGCAGCGCTTGCCCTGGGTCGTCTGGGTGATGAAGAAGGCCTCCAGCGCCATCAGCATGTCGGCCTTGCCGGTGCCGCGCACGGGCACGCCAAAGGCCGCGCAGACCAGTTTCAGCGCGTCTTCGGCGCCCAGCTGGGTGCTCACCAGGTGGGCCGCCACCACCGAGCCGTTTTCCAGGCTGTCGAGCAGGTCGCGCACGATGGTGGTCTTGCCGGCGCCTACCTCACCGGTGATGACGATGAAGCCTTCGCCGCGCATGACGCCGTACACCAGGTACGAGCGCGCGCGCCGGTGCGGCTTGCTGCTGTAATAGAAACGCGGGTCGGGATTGAGTTGGAAGGGTTTGCTGGTCAACCCGTAATAGGCTTCGTACATGTATCAGAACCGGTGGGTGACCACGCCCAGGATGGCGGTTTCCTTGTAGGGGAAGGTGCCGCTGTAGAGCGAACGCCGGAGCTGCACGCTGCCGCTGGTGCGGGCGGCCAGGCGCGTGCTGACGCCGAACGTCAAGGTCTTGAGGGTGTTGCTGAACGAGGTGTTGATGCCTTCGTTCGTCTGGCGCGTGAAGGACACGTTGGCCGAGGTCAGCCGCGTCAGGCGGTGGGCATAGGTGACCCGCCAGGCCTTCTCGACAATGTCGGAGGCGATGTTGAAGTCGTCGCTGAGCGTGATCACCGGATTGAGGCGGCGCCCCGTGTTGCGGGCCACGGCCACCACAAAGGCATCGCGGGGACCGAACAGGCCCAGCGAAAGCTCCTGCAGGCGTTGCACCGACGCCGACGAGGTGAGGAAGCCCGGGTTGAGCTGGAAATCGGCCGGCAGGCCCAGGCGCTGCAGCTCGGCATTCACCTGCTGCGCCCGCCGCACTGGATCGGGCTCGTTGGACAGCGCGTCAATCAGGCCATAGAGCGAACCCTGGGACGCACCCGCGGCATCCAGCTGGCTGGTGACCACGTCGCGGGTGTCCACATAGCGCCAGATCGCGCGCCGGCTGCGGTACTCGACCTCGACGTTGTGGCCATTGCCGAAATAGCGGTTGGACCGCTCGGCGAAGACGCGCGTGCGATCGGAGGGCCGCCATTCGACCCCCAGCCCGGTGGAGCGGTACGACTTCATGTCGGGGGTCAGCAGGTCGTTGGACTCCACGCCGAGCAGCGCCGACAGGGTCAGCGTCGGGTTCAGCGCGTAGAACAGCCGGCCATTCACCGCGTCCATGGTCTGCCGCTGTCCGAAGCTGTAGTCGAGCTGCGTGCGACCCGCTTCGAGCGTCCAGCCCAGCGACTGCCCGGTCACCTGACGCGACAGCCGCGCCAGGCCCTCTTCGGAGCTGATGTCGGAACGCAGCCGCGTGTCGGTGCGGGTGGTCTGGTAGGCGTAGCGCAGCTCGTAGTCCACCGAACCCATCAGGCTGCCGCGCAGGTAGGGCGAGAACCGGAAACTCGAGGTCTCCGACAGGTTGTCGTTGCCCAGGGCGTCGATGCTCGGCGACTCGAATGCCGAGATGGCCTGCTGGCCGATGATCCCGGAGAAATCGATGAAGGCGCGGTTGTCCCAGGCCTCGAACGTGCCATTGGTGTTCAGGGACTGCTGGATGTTGTCCTGCACCGTGTTGCGCGCGTCGTAGATGCCGCGCAGCGAGTAGTCGAAGAAGCCTTTGAGGCGCGGCTTGTTGACCACCACGCCAATGCCCGGGCTGATTTCGGTGATCTGCTCGTTCTGGCGGTTCTGCGTGGAGAGATCGCCGTTGTTGGAAAAGCCCTGGCTCACGGAGATGCGGGGCGTCACCCAGATGGCGGGGGGCGGCGCCACCGGCGTCTCCACCTCCACCAGATCCCCTGCGGGACCGACTTCCTGCGCCCTCACCTGGGCATGCAGCGACAGCACGAGCAGGCCCGACAAGGCCTGCACCAGCGTGGCCACCGGGAACGATGTGGGCCGGCGGGATGATCGATGTGTCACTGGGAAACCTCCGTGAACCGATTCAAGCCGGCGTGGTCTCTGAGACCGGGGCGTCACTAGACGCCCCATGCCCGTAGCCGTAGCCGTACCCATAGGCATCCTGATCGCCGCCGTGCACCTGGTTGAGCACCATCAGCTTGATCGGGCACGACTCGATCGTCGTCAGTGCGTGCCGGACCTGGGACTGCAGGGTCTTCTCGGCCTGCACCACCACCACGATCTGGCCCATGTGCGTGGCCAGCACGCGCGACTCGGTGGTCAGCAGCAGGGGTGGCGAATCGAAAATGATGATGCGGTCGGGGTAGCGGTGACCCATCTCTTCGATGAGGTCGGTCATCGCGTCGCTGGCCAGCAGCTCCGTGGCGCGCGGATGCGGCGTGCCGCTGGGCAGCAGACTGAGCTTGTCCACGTTGGTGCGCAGCAGCGTGTCGGACATCTCCATCTGCTTGTTCGTCAGCAGGTCCAGCAGGCCGGGGCCGGGCGGCAGCCCCAGCGTTTTCATGATCGACGGGCGGGACACGTCGGCATCGACCAGCAGGACCGTGTAGTCCAGTTCCATGGCGATGCTCATCGCCAGGTTGATGGCGGTGAAGCTCTTGCCTTCGCCGGGCATGGCGCTGGTCACCATGATGCGGTTGCCATGCTGCACGACCGAGGCCCCCTTGCCGGTGGCATTGGCGATCAGGGGGCGTTTGATGACGCGGTACTGGTCGGCGATGGCGGCGCGCGGCGCGTTCGGCGTGACGAAGCCCGCCTCCGTGAGCCCGGCCAGATCGAGGCGCACGCTCTTGGAGACGGTCTTGGCGGCCTCTTTCATCACGACGGGCGCAGGCTTGGCGGCAGCGGCCACAGGCGCTGCGGTTTCAGGTGGGCTGGCGGGCGCCGCGGCGGCATCGGGCACCGCCGGCATGTCGGCGCCGGCCTGTCGCAGTTGCTCAAGCCGTTGGGCTGCTTTTTCAATCAAGCTGGACATGTTTTCAGATCACCTTCAAAGGCTCGATCGGTACGACAAGGTCACCATACCGATGAGGAACAACACGACCAAGGCCATGATGGCCAGCAGGAAACGCCGCAGGCTTCGGGATTCGCGCCGGCGCATGGCGTCGTTCTTGACCAGGGTCACCACCCCCAGCAGGGGCAGCTCGGTGGCACCGCGCAAGGCCGAGGCATCGAAGAACACCGGGCGCAGCTGACTGACCAGGAAGGTCACGCCAACACCTGCGGCCAGCGCGGCCAGCAGGGCCACGGGCAACAGCAGGGCCCGGTTGGGCGCCACCGGGCGGCGCGAGACCTGCGGCGGTTCGACCACGCGGAAGTCGGCCAGGTTGGAGGTGCTTTCCAGTTCGCCGCTCATCAACACGGTCTCGCGGCGCGACACCAGGTCCTGGTAGTTCTTGCGGTGGATTTCGTAGTCGCGGTTGAGCTGGGCCAGCTCGGCTTCCATCTGCGGCGCCACCTTGAGCTGCTCGCGCAGGCGGGCCGAGCGGCCTTCGTATTCACCGACACGGGCGCGCAGGGACGCCACCTGCACTTCGGCCGAGGCCAGCGTGCGTGTGATTTCCACGATGGCCGGGTTGTTCTCCACCACCGGCGACGTGGGCGAGGCCGCGGCGGCGCGGCGCATTTCGGCGATCTCGCGGCGCTTCTGGTCTTCCAGTTCCTTGATCAGGCGGCGCGTGTTGAGCACGTCCGGGTGCTGGTCCGTGAAGCGTTGCAGCAGGGCGTCCAGGCTGCGCTTGAGCGCATCGATGCGGGAATCCAGGTCGGGCGTGGCCAGGTTCAGCGACGAGGTGTCGGGCGCGGTGCGCGCCATGGCGCGGGCCTGCTCCAGCTGCTTGCGCGCGGCCTCGCGGGCGCTCTCGGCTTCGCGCAGTTCCAGGCGGGCCTGGCTGAGCGTGCTCAGCATCTCGGCCATGCGGCCAGCCACATCGAGACCTCCCTGCCCTTGCATCTCCAGGTTGCGCAGGCGGAAATCCTTCAGGCGGGATTCGGCTTCGGACAGCTTGTTCTCGTAGTTCTTGATCTGTTCTTCGATGAACTTGCGGGCGTTGTCGGAATCGGTGCCGGCGGCGCCCTTGCCCGACTCGACAAAGATCGTCAGCAGCGACTTGACCACCTGCAGCGAACGCTCGGGGTTCTCGTCGCGGTACGACAGGGTGTAGAGGTTGTCGCGCCCCGTCGAGCGGATGGCGAGCGACTTGAACAGGTTGTCCACCAGGGCATCGCGCTGCGCCTTGGTCTGGCCCGCGGTTTCCAGCTGGGCCATCTGCATGAGCTTTTCCACCGTCGGGCGGTTGATCAGCGTGCGGCTGAGCATGGCGACCTGCTGCTCCACATCGGGCTGGATCGCCAGACCGGTCATGAGAGGGCGCAGGATCGACTGGGTGTCGACGTACACCCGCGACGTCGCCTCGTAGCGATCGGGGATCATCAACACGCCAGCGGCACCCACAGCGGCCACGATCCAGGCGATCAGCACCCCGAGTCGGCGGTATTTCCACATGCCCCGCAGGGTGGTGGAGATTTGGTTCAGGAGATCATGCATGCAGAAATCTGTGTGTGACAGCAGAACAGCGAGGAACTGGCTGGTCGCCCGACCAACCCCGAGGCCGACCGGACGGCGGCCTTAGAACCAGCCCTGCGGGATGATGAGAATGTCGCCGGGCAGCATTTCCACGTTGGCGGAAATGTCGCCGCGCTTGACCAGGTCCTGCAGCCGCACGCTGTAGCGCTTGTTGCTCTCAGCGGCGCGCACGATGGTGGCCTTGTTGCCGTCAGCGAAGTCGGTCAGCCCGCCCACCGCGATCATCACGTCCATGACCGTCATCTTCTGCTTGTAGGGCAGGAACTGCGGCTTGGTGGCTTCACCCACCACGCGAATCTGCTCGCTGTAGGGACCGACGAAGTTGGTGACGATCACCGTCACGACGGGATCACGCACGAACTTGCCCAGCGCCTTCTCGACATCGCGGGCGATTTCGGAGGACGTCTTGCCCTGCGCGACGAGTTCGTCGACCAGCGGCGCGGACACCTTGCCATCGGGGCGCACGGGCACCGTCAGCGAAAGCTCGGGGTTGCGCCACACGGTGATGTTCAGCGTGTCGCCCGGTCCCACCAGGTAGTTGTAGTTGGCGGTGCTGGCCACCACCGGCGCGGCCGGCAGGTTGCTGTTGCTCGCGCAGCCACTGACACCCACCAACAACGCGGTTGCAGCGGCGCCAATGGCGAGAACACGAACGAGACCGGAAGTATGTTTTCGCATGACCCATTTCCTCCATGGAACGGTGAAATGTTAATAAAAGTTAACGCCCTTTTGAATATACCGCAGACATGCGGCAATGGAACGCTTGTAAACGGTAACGAATACCCAAACCCTCCTCTGTCATGAGGAAGCGCACGCTTGTGGCGAAAACATGCATGCGAAGGCCGCGACGGGCACGCCATTTGGCATCAGGAACGCAACACGCCCGGCCGCTAAAATGCCGGTTGCTCCCGACCTCAACCCAGGAAACCCAGCATGTCCCTCTTCTCCGCCGTCGAAATGGCGCCGCGCGACCCGATTCTGGGTCTGAACGAACAGTTTGCCGCCGACACCAACCCCAACAAAGTCAACCTCGGCGTCGGTGTCTACTTCGACGACAACGGCAAGCTGCCGCTGCTGCAATGCGTGCAGGCGGCCGAGAAGACCATGATGGACAAGCCCGCCGCGCGCGGCTACCTGCCCATCGACGGCATCGCGGCCTACGACGCGGCCGTCAAGAGCCTGGTGTTCGGCAGCGATTCGGAGCCGGTGAAATCCGGCCGCGTGGCCACGGTGCAAGCCATCGGCGGCACCGGGGGCCTCAAGATCGGCGCCGACTTCCTCAAGCGCCTCAACCCGAACGCCAAGGTCCTGATCAGCGACCCGAGCTGGGAAAACCACCGCGCCCTGTTCACCAACGCCGGTTTCACGGTCGACAGCTACGCCTACTACGACGCCGACAAGCGCGGCGTCAACTTCGACGGCATGCTGGCCAGCCTGAACGCCGCGCAGCCCGGCACCATCGCCGTGCTGCACGCCTGCTGCCACAACCCGACCGGCTACGACATCACCCCGGCCCAATGGGACCAGGTCATCGCCACCGTCAAGGCCCGCGGCCTCACGCCCTTCCTGGACATGGCCTACCAGGGCTTTGGCCACGGCATTGCCGAAGACGGCGCGGTCATCGGCAAGTTTGTCGCCGCTGGCCTGACCTTCTTCGTCTCGACCTCGTTTTCCAAGAGCTTCAGCCTCTACGGCGAGCGCGTGGGCGCCCTGTCGGTGCTGTGCGAAAACGCCGAGGAAGCCTCGCGCGTGCTGTCGCAACTCAAGATCGTGATCCGCACCAACTACTCCAACCCGCCCATCCACGGTGGCGCGGTGGTGGCCGCCGTCCTGAACAACCCCGAGCTGCGCGCCCTGTGGGAAAAGGAACTCGGCGAGATGCGCGTGCGCATCAAAGCCATGCGCCAGAAGCTGGTGGACGGCCTCAAGGCCGCCGGCGTGAAGCAGGACATGGGCTTCATCACCAGCCAGATCGGCATGTTCAGCTACTCCGGCCTGACCAAGGACCAGATGGTGCGCCTGCGCAGCGAGTTCGGCGTCTACGGCACCGACACCGGCCGCATGTGCGTGGCCGCGCTCAACAGCAAGAACATCGACTACGTCTGCCAGGCCATCGCCAAGGTGGTCTGAGCGCTCCCGTTCCAGAACACCGCGGAACCGGCTTCGCCGGGCCGCTGGTGTTGCCGCTGGAAGGGGTGACGGGCTGAAGGCCCGGCGCGGGGTGAGCCTGTCTAGCTCCAGACGACCGAGCGCATGGAGATCGATGCGCCCTGGAAACCGTCGTTGAAGAAGCGCGGTTCCTCCTTGTCGGTCACGGCACCCGCCGTGTACAGCAGCGGCAGGTAGTGCTCCCAGCTCGGGTGCGCCATCTGCGCCACGGCCCCCAGTTGCTGGAAGTCGTTGAGCGCTTCCAGCCGCCCCTGCGCGAGATGCTCGGCCGTGATGCGGTCGAACTCGATCGCCCACTCGTAGGCCTGGTTGTCGGCCGCATCGCGCCGCATGGTGCGCAGGTTGTGAACGATGTTGCCGCTGCCCACGATCAGCACACCCCGCTCGCGCAGCTGCGCCAGCTGGCGGCCGACCGCGAAGTGCTCGGCGGCGGGCCGGCGGTAGTCCATGCTGAGCTGGATGACCGGGATCTTCGCCTCCGGGAACATGGGCTTGAGCACCGACCACGTGCCGTGGTCCAGGCCCCATTCGCGCTCGTCCAGGTCCAGCGCACGGCCGGAGTCCGGCTGCCGCACCGCGGCGCTGATGGCGCGCGCCATGGTTGGCGAACCCGGCGCCGGGTACTGCTGGTCGAACAGGGCCTGTGGAAAGCCACCGAAGTCGTGGATGGTCGGCGGCTGGCTCATGGCGGTCAGCTGCCAGCCGGGGGTCAGCCAATGGGCCGAGATGCAGAGGATCAGGCTGGGCTGCGTGCCCCGCGCGCGCAGTTCCTGGCCCAGGGCCTGCCAGCTGCGGCGCCAGGTGTTGTCCTCGATCGCGTTCATGGGGCTGCCATGCCCCAGGAACAACACCGGCATGCGCTCGGTGGCGGGCAGCGCGGCGGCCAGATCGGCCAGACCGGCGGCGGAGGAAGGGGCGGAGGCCGAGGTGCTCATGTAGGTTCCAAGGGCGGTGACCGCGAGGGCCCCGCCCGCCATCAATAGGGGGCGACGTTGCATGGTAGGGAGCGGACGGAAAAGCCATGGAGCCGGCCGCCCGGCGCGAAGTTCCGTCCGGCAGGATTCTTTCACGAAGGTGACAACAACACCCGGGGGTATAGTGTTTTCACCCTCACAAGGGCTTGCACATGCTGCTATATTGCACTGCAACATAACCAGTTTCGACGCCCCATGCTGTACCAGATTTACGAAACCCAGCGCTCGATCATGGAGCCGTTCGCCGACTTGGCCGAGGTGGCGTCCAAACTCTTCACCAACCCCATGCTGCCCCTGGCCCAGTTGCCGGGCGCCCAGCGCATTTCCGCCGGTTACGACCTGATGCACCGGCTGGGGAAGGACTACGAGAAGCCGGTGTTCGGCATCCACACCGTGGATGTGGATGGGGTGGACGTCGCGATCCACGAGCGCATCGAGATCGACAAGCCGTTCTGCGAACTGCGCCGCTTCAAGCGTTTCTCCGACGACACCGAGACGCTGGCCAAGCTCAAGGGCCAGCCGGTGGTGCTCATCGTCGCCCCGCTCTCGGGCCACTACGCCACGCTCCTGCGCGACACCGTGCGCACCATGCTCAAGGACCACAAGGTCTACATCACCGACTGGAAGAACGCCCGCCTCGTGCCGATGGCCGATGGCGAGTTCCATCTGGACGACTACGTGAACTACATCCAGGAGTTCATCCGCTACCTGCAGCAGGGCTACGGCAACTGCCATGTGATGAGCGTCTGCCAGCCCACCGTGCCGGTGCTCGCGGCGGTCTCGCTGATGGCCAGCCGGGGCGAGACCACGCCACTGTCCATGACCATGATGGGCGGCCCCATCGACGCGCGCAAGTCACCCACGGCGGTGAACAACCTGGCCACGCAGCGCAGCCACCAGTGGTTCGAGAACAACGTGATCTACCGCGTGCCCGACAACTTCCCCGGCGCCGGCCGCCGCGTGTACCCGGGCTTCCTGCAGCACACCGGTTTCGTGGCCATGAACCCCGACCGCCATGCGTCGAGCCACTACGACTATTTCAAGGACCTGATCAAGGGCGACAACTCCAGCGCCGAGAGCCACCGCAAGTTCTACGACGAGTACAACGCCGTGCTCGACATGGACGCCGACTACTACCTCGAAACCATCGAGACGGTGTTCCAGGAATTCAAGCTGGTCAACGGCACCTGGGACGTGAAGAACGAACAGGGTGCGCTGGAGCGCGTGCGTCCGCAGGACATCAAACGCACCGCCCTGCTCACGGTGGAAGGCGAACTCGACGACATTTCCGGCTCCGGGCAGACGGCCGCCGCGCACGACCTGTGCACCGGCATCCCCAAGACGCACCAGATGCACTACGAGGCGCAGGGCGCCGGCCACTACGGCATTTTCAGCGGCCGGCGCTGGCGCGACATGGTGCACCCGGTGGTCAAGACCTTCATCCGCGCGCACCAGCCCGCCGCGGATGCCGCGCCTGCCGCCGCGAAGCCGGCCGTGAAAGTGGCCCCCAAGGCCGTGGCGCGCAAACCGGCCGCCAAAGCACCGGCAGCGGCCCGCAAGACGGCCAGCCGCAAGGCCGCCAAGGCCTGAGCGGCGAAGCCCACGGCGCCCTGGCGGCGCCGGTATATTCGCGGGCATGAACGACCTCGCCCGGCGCATCGACGCCGCCCTGCCGCAGACCCAGTGCACGCGTTGCGGTTACCCCGACTGCGCGAGCTATGCGCAGGCCATCGCGCACGGCGAAGCGGGCATCAACCAGTGTCCGCCCGGCGGGGCCGAAGGCATCGAGCGGCTTTCCGCCCTCACCGGCCAGCCCGTGCAGCCGCTGGACCACCGCTTTGGCATCGAAGGCCCGGTCACCGTGGCGGTGATCGACGAGGCCTGGTGCATCGGCTGCACGCTGTGCATCCAGGCCTGCCCCACCGACGCCATCCTCGGCATCCACAAGCGCATGCACACCGTGGTGGAGCCCTATTGCACCGGCTGCGAGCTGTGCCTGCCGGTCTGCCCGGTGGACTGCATCTCGCTGGAGATCGTGAGCGGTGAGCGCACCGGCTGGCAGGCCTGGTCGGCCGAACAGGCCGCGCAGGGGCGCGAGCGCTACACCCTGCGGCAGCAGCGCCTGGCGCGCGAGAAGCGGGAACACGAGGCGCGGCTTGAAACGAAGGCGCGCGAGAAACTGGCCGATCTGGCCGCGCACTCGAAGATCAGCGACGAGGCCGTGCTGGACAAGAAGCGCGCCGTGATCGAAGCCGCGCTGGCCCGTTCCCGAGCCAGGCGCGGGCAGACCGGCGGCTGACCCGCCCCTTCAGGCGCCCTGGCGCGCGGCCACGGTCTTGTAGACGCCGCAGCCCACGTAGAGATCGTCGATCTTCATCACGTAGGACATCTTGGCCTGGATGGCGCCGGTGACCGGGTTGGCGATGTCGTACTCCACCCAGCCCTCACCCGCCTCGCCCTGCGCGATGATCGCGTTTAGCAAGGCCTGGCCGTCGACGCCCGCGATGTCCTGCACCCGGCTGCCCACCTTCTCGGGCTTGCCGCCAAAGGCGCGGTAGACGCCGGTGCTGTCGAGCGCGAAGACGTACATGTCGCGGTCGTGGAAGCCGCCGGAGGGTTCGGTGATCGAGCGCGAAAACGCCTCGCGCCCGCCTTGTTTGCGCTGGGCCAAGGCACGGCTCACCAGCTGCATGGCCTCGTCGGCCGTGCCCTGCTGCAGCATGAAGGACGACACCGCCTTCGACAGGTGGGCCGCGCGCTGTTCCAGCTGGTTGGCCTGCTGCACCGCGCGTTCCACCATCTGGGCGTTGTGCTGGGTGATCTGGTCGAGCTGGGTCACGGCCGCCGAGATCTCGCTCAGGCCGGTGCTCTGCTCGGCGCTCGACGCCGAGATCAGCGACATGTTGGCCGCCACACCGCGCACGCCGGTGACGATCTGTCCAATGCTGTTGCCGGCCGTGCGGATCTGGGCCACGCCCGCCTCCACCTGGCTGCGCGAGGCCTCGATCAGCTCGCGGATTTCCTTGGCCGAGGCGGACGAGCGCTGTGCCAGCGTGCGCACCTCGGCGGCCACCACCGCGAAACCCCGACCCTGTTCACCGGCGCGCGCGGCTTCCACCGCCGCGTTCAGCGCGAGGATGTTGGTCTGGAACGCGATGCTGTCGATCACGCCGATGATCTCGTTCATCTGCTGCGCGCTCTTCTGGATGCCTTCGACCGACTCGACCGCATGACCCATGTACTTCGCGCCCGACTCGGCCACATCGCGCACCTGCGCGGCCTGCTGGTCGGACTCGCCTGCGGTGCGGGCGTTCTGCTGCACCGTGCCTGAGAGCTCGTGCACGCTGGCCGCCGTCTGCTCCAGGTTCGCGGCCTGCTGCTCCGTGCGGTCGGCGAGGTCTCGGTTGCCGATCGCCAGGCTCTTGCCGGCGTGGGCGACGAGCGCGGAATTGCTGCGCACCTCGGCCACCATGGCCGAGAGGTTGCCGATTGTGCGGTCCAGCAGGCGGGCCAGCTCGGCCAGTTCGTCGTCGCCCTGCACGCGGATGGTGGACCGAAGGTTGCCCGACACCGTCTGCCCCATGGCACCGAGCACCTGCTGGAAGTCGGCGGTGAAGCTGACATAGAACGAGACCATGAGGTAGGCCAGCAGGGCCAGGCCCGCGATCGCGACCATCAGGGCGCTGCCGTGCAGCCCGTCAGGGCCTTGCAGGCCCCAGGCGAGCAGCGGGGGCAGGACCGACAAGGCCGCGAGCAGCAGAAGCTTGCCGCGCAGGCGGAACCGGCGCAGCAGGGCAATGCCTGGCAACAGCGGATGGAATCCGGACATGGGTGTACCGCTCCTCGGTGTAGATGGGTTCTTATCGGTGCCGCGCCATCGGCCTTGAGCCGGGGAAACCCCGTGGGCTCAATGCAGACCGGCGATGCCGGACTGGCGGGCTTCGAAATGCCGGAACAGCTGCACGGCCATCATCCGCAGCGTGTCGTCGGCCATGTTGTGGGCATGCGCGAGTTGTTCCAGCGCGTAGCGGCGGTCGCAGATCATCAGCGCCCGGCTCACGCACATGCCCTGGGACGACATGCGCAGGCAGAAGGGCTCCAGCAGTTCGGCCGGCCAGGCGGGCGCCATGCCTCGCCCCAGCCAGCCGGACGCGCGGGCGAGGTCTTTCGAATCTTGGCCGGGTGACGGGTTCATGCGGAACTCCTGCGACAAGGGGTGGGCCGCACCAACCCTGGCACAGCCTTCACAGGTCACAAGATTAAGTTCGCGGCCCGGGCCGCGGTGCGCCGAACAGCACCCGAAAAGCCGCCCTGCTCCGGGCGCTGCGCCACCCGTCCCGGGAATCAGACCGGCTGGGCGGCCAGTCGAGCGAAAGCGCTCACCACCTCGGGGGGCGCCTGCACCAATTCGATCAGCACGCCCTCACCCGCGATCGGGAATTCCTCATTCGCCTTGGGGTGCAGGAAGGTGATGTCGAAGCCCGCCGCGCCCTTTCGGATGCCGCCCGGCGCGAAACGCACGCCCTGGGCGCTGAGCCACTGCACGGCGGTGGGCAGGTTGTCGATCCACAGCCCGATGTGGTTGAGCGGCGTGGTGTGCACCGCCGGCTTCTTCTCGGGGTCCAGCGGCTGCATCAGGTCGACCTCGACCTTGAACGGGCCGGAGCCGATGGCGCAGATGTCCTCGTCCACGTTCTCGCGTTCGCTGCGGAAGGTGCCCGTGATCTCCAGGCCCAGCATGTCGACCCAGAGCTTCTGCAGGCGCTGCTTGTCAGGCCCGCCAATGGCGATCTGCTGGATGCCCAGCACCTTGAAAGGACGTGAGGAGGAAGGCATGTCTCAATGAACTCCGTTGAGGGAAACGGGCGCGCGCTCCAGCGCCCAGACCGTGGCCGGCGGCAGGTTGGCCCAGACCGAGGCCGAGCGCCGCCAATGCCAGCCCGGGGGGATGCCGTTGAAGGGCCGCAGGTGCGGCGCCGCGTAGGTGTACTGGATCAGGCGCGAGCCCGGCTGGCGGCCGATCAAGGTCAGCATGGCGCTCACGCACTCGCGGGCTTCGTCACGCGGCATGGACAGCAGCGGCAGGGACGACACCAGCGTGACGGGCGAGCGCGCCTCGATCGTGAGCTGGTTCACGTCGGAGGCACAGTGGTTGAGCACCTCGGCCAACGGGAAGGCGTGGCGCAGCAGGCGGGCAAAGTCGGGGTCGCGCTCGATCACCACGAAACGCTCCAGCGCCGCGAACGACATGGCCAGCTCGCGCGTGATGGCGCCGGTGCCCGCGCCCACCTCGATCAGCACGCCCGGCTGGCTGCGCCAGACCTCGCTCACGATGGCCCGGGCCAGCGCCCGGGAAGCCGGTGCGATGGCACCCATGCGGCGCGGATCGCGCAAACATCCCAGGGCGAAAGCCAGACCATGCTTCATGCGAATCCTTCAGAGCCGGGTGGCTTTGCAGGTTAGCGCATTTCACGGCCCGCTGTCCGTATCCAAAGGTGCTCAACGGCGCCTCAGCCGAATTCGACGATCGGCTGGTCCACCACCAGCGATTCGCCCATCTTCGCCAGCACCTTGGAGACCACGCCGTCGGCGGCGGCGAACAGCACGTTCTCCATCTTCATGGCCTCGATCACGGCCACGCGCTCACCGGCCTGCACCTTCTGGCCCGGCTGCACCGCCACCTCGACCAGCAGCCCCGGCATGGGCGAGAGCACGTATTTGCTCATGTCGGCCGGCGCCTTGAAAGGCATGAGGGCGTGCAGCTCGGCCATGCGCGGCGACACCACCATGGTCTCGATGCGCGTGCCGTTGTGCTGCACCACCAGGGCCAGCGGGTTGCGCGGCGTGCCGCGCTCGATCTGCGCCGTGTAGGGCTGGCCGTTGCAGGTGCCTGTCACGCAGATATCGTTCAGTCGCGAGGGACTGGACATCGCGTAGCGCTTGCCGTCCACCGTCACCACGGCCGAGCCGAGCTGGCCCACCACCTCGTCCACATGCACGGACTTGTAGGCGTGTTCGCCCTGGGCGTCGAGCACGATCACCGAGTAGTCGTGACCGACCTTCACGCCATAGCCAGGCAACTGGCCCGACAGGCCTGCGGCGCGCTCGCGCGACTTGCGCCGCACGAAGGCGGCCAGGGCGACGAGGAAGTCCGGGTCGCTGTGCGGCACGTCTTCGGCGCGGAAACCCTGGCCATAGTGCTCGGCGATGAAGCCGGTGTTGAAGTCGCCCGCGACGAATTTCGGGTGCGCCAGCAGCGCGGCCTGGAAGGGAATGTTGCTGCTGATGCCCCGGATCACGAAGCCATTGAGCGCCTCGCGCATCTTGGCAATGGCGTCCAGCCGGTCCTTGCCGTGCACGATGAGCTTGGCGATCATCGAGTCGTAGAACATCGGAATCTCGCCACCATCCTGCACACCGGTGTCCACGCGCACACCGAGCAGGTCGGCCGTGTTGCTCTGGAACATGCTCTGCGCCGGCGGCGCGAAACGCACCAGGCGGCCGGTGCTGGGCAGGAAGTTGCGGAACGGGTCTTCGGCGTTGATGCGGCACTCGATGGCCCAGCCGTTGCGCTGCACCTGGGCCTGCGTCAGCGGCAGCTTCTCGCCAGCCGCCACGCGGATCATCAGCTCCACCAGGTCCAGCCCGGTGATGCACTCCGTCACCGGGTGCTCGACCTGCAGGCGCGTGTTCATCTCCAGGAAGTAGAAGTCCTGGTTCTTGCCGACCACGAACTCCACCGTGCCAGCGCTCTGGTACTTCACCGCCTTGGCCAGGGCCACGGCCTGCTCGCCCATGGCCTTGCGGGTGGCCTCCGAGATGAAGGGCGATGGCGCCTCTTCGATCACCTTCTGGTGGCGGCGCTGGATGGAGCATTCGCGCTCGTTGAGGTAGATCACGTTGCCGTGCGAATCGCCCAGCACCTGGATCTCGATGTGGCGCGGCTCCTGCACGAACTTCTCGATGAAGATGCGGTCGTCGCCGAAGCTGTTGCGCGCCTCGTTGCGACAGCTGGTGAAACCCTCCAGCGCTTCCTTGTCGTTGAAGGCCACGCGCAGGCCCTTGCCGCCGCCGCCCGCGCTGGCCTTGATCATCACGGGGTAGCCGATGTCGCGGGCGATCTCCACCGCGCGGTCGGCGGACTCGATGGCGTCGTTCCAGCCCGGGATGGTGTTGACCTTGGCTTCGTTGGCCAGCTTCTTCGAGGCGATCTTGTCGCCCATGGCGGCGATGCTGAAGTGCCGCGGGCCGATGAAGGCCATGCCCTCGTCTTCCACGCGCTTGGCGAAGGCCTCGTTCTCCGACAGGAAGCCATAGCCCGGGTGGATGGCCTGGGCGCCGGTGCGCTTGGCGGCCTCGATGATCTTGTCCGCGACCAGGTAGGACTCGCGCGAGGGCGCCGGGCCGAGCAGCACAGCCTCGTCGGCCAGTTGCACGTGGCGCGCTTCCTTGTCGGCCTCGGAGTACACCGCCACCGTGGCGATGCCCATCTTCTTGGCGGTGGCGATCACACGGCAGGCAATCTCGCCACGGTTGGCAATCAGGATCTTGGTAAACATCATTTGTCCAATCTGTTCTTTACCGACTCATGTCCGGAGCAACATTCCAGAAGTGCCGCGGAACCGGCTTTGCCGGGCCGCTGGCGCTGCCCCCTTGAGGGGGTGACGCGCGAAGCGCGGCGCGGGGGGTGGGCCTGTTCACAGCGGGATGTTGCCGTGCTTGCGCCACGGGTTTTCGAGCTTCTTGTCCTTGAGCATCACCAGGCTGCGGCAGATGCGCTTGCGCGTCTCGTGCGGCAGGATGACGTCGTCGATGAAGCCGCGCGCGCCCGCCACGAAGGGGTTGGCGAAGCGGGCCTTGTACTCGGCCTCGCGCTGCGCGAGCTTGACCGGGTCCTTCTTCTCTTCGCGGAAGATGATCTCCACCGCGCCCTTCGCGCCCATCACCGCGATCTCGGCGTTGGGCCAGGCGAAGTTCACGTCGCCGCGCAGGTGCTTGGAACTCATCACGTCGTAGGCGCCGCCGTAGGCCTTGCGTGTGATCACGGTGATCTTGGGCACGGTGCACTCGGCATACGCGTAGAGCAGCTTGGCGCCGTGCTTGATGATGCCGCCGTACTCCTGCGAGGTGCCGGGCATGAAGCCGGGCACGTCGACGAAGGTGACCACGGGGATGTTGAAGGCATCGCAGAAGCGCACGAAGCGCGCGGCCTTGATCGAGCTCTTGATATCCAGGCAGCCGGCCAGCACCAGCGGCTGGTTGGCCACGATGCCCACGGTCTGGCCGTCCATGCGGGCGAAGCCGATGAGGATGTTCTTGGCGTACTCGGGCTGCAGCTCGAAGAAGTCGCCGTCGTCCACCGTCTTCACGATGAGCTCCTTCATGTCGTACGGCTTGTTCGGGTTCTCGGGCACCAGCGAGTCCAGGCTGAGCTCCATGCGGTCGATCGGGTCGCCGCTGGGGCGCACCGGCGCCTTCTCGCGGTTGTTGAGCGGCAGGTAGTTGTAGAGGCGGCGCAGCATCAGCAGCGCCTCCACGTCGTTCTCGAAGGCCAGGTCGGCCACGCCGCTCTTGGTGGTGTGCGTGATCGCGCCGCCCAGTTCCTCGGAGGTCACCTCCTCGTGCGTCACCGTCTTCACCACTTCGGGGCCGGTGACGAACATGTAGCTCGAGTCCTTGACCATGAAGATGAAGTCGGTCATGGCCGGCGAGTACACCGCGCCGCCGGCCGAGGGCCCCATGATCATGCTGATCTGCGGCACCACGCCCGAGGCCATCACGTTGCGCTGGAACACGTCGGCATAACCGCCGAGCGAAGCCACGCCTTCCTGGATGCGCGCGCCGCCCGAGTCGTTCAGGCCGATCACTGGCGCGCCGACCTTCATCGCCTGGTCCATCACCTTGCAGATCTTCTCGGCGTGCGCTTCGGACAGCGCGCCGCCGAAGACGGTGAAGTCCTGGCTGAACACGAACACCAGGCGGCCGTTGATCATGCCGTAGCCGGTCACCACGCCGTCGCCGGGGATCTTGTTGTCCTGCATGCCGAAGTCGGTGCAGCGGTGCTCGACAAACATGTCCCACTCTTCGAAAGTGCCCTCGTCGAGCAGCACCTCCAGCCGCTCGCGCGCGCTCAGCTTGCCCTTGGCGTGCTGCGCGGCGATGCGCTTCTCGCCACCGCCCAGCCGCGCCGCAGCGCGCTTGCGTTCGAGTTGTTCAAGGATGTCCTGCATGGTGGTTCTCCGGAGGAAACGTTCGGTCAGTCAAAGAGGTCGAGCAGCTGGCGCGCCGCGGTGGACGGCGGCAGTTCGCCCGCCAGCACCCGGCGGGTGGTCTCGTCGAGGTTGGCGCGCACCCCGGGGTGGGCGCGAAAACGTTGCTTGAGACCGGCGTCGATGCGCTCCCACATCCAGGCGCGGGCCTGTTGCTGGCGGCGCTGGGCGAGCTGGCCGTTGGCGGTCTGCAGCGTGCGAAACCGCGAGACCTCGGCCCAGAAGGCGTCCACGCCCCGCCCATGAAGGGCGCTGAGCTGGATCACCTGCGGATGCCAGAGGCCGTCGTTGTGGTGGGCGTGTTCGGGGTGGCCGTGCAAGCCGAGCAGGCGCAGCGAGGAAGTGATCTGGGCGCGCGCGCGCGTGGCGGCGTCGGGGTCGAGATCGGCCTTGTTGATGACCACCAGGTCGGCCAGCTCCATCACGCCCTTCTTGATCGCCTGCAGGTCGTCGCCAGCGTTGGGCAGCTGCATCAGCACGAACATGTCGGTCATGCCGCTCACGGCGGTCTCGCTCTGGCCCACGCCCACGGTCTCGACGATCACGATGTCGTGGCCGGCCGCTTCGCAGACCAGCATGGCCTCGCGCGTTTTCTCGGCCACGCCGCCCAGCGTGCCGCTGCTCGGGCTGGGCCGGATGTAGGCCTGGTCGTGCACCGAGAGTTTTTCCATGCGCGTCTTGTCGCCCAGGATCGAGCCGCCCGAGACGGAAGAGGACGGGTCGATGGTCAGCACCGCCACGCGGTGCCCCTTCCCGATCAGGTACAGGCCCAGCGCCTCGATGAAGGTGCTCTTGCCCACGCCCGGCACGCCGCTGATGCCCAGGCGCAATGCGTTCCCGGTGTGCGGCAGCAAGGCGGTGAGCAGCTCGTCGCCCTGGGCACGGTGGTCCGCGCGGGTGGACTCCAGCAGCGTGATGGCCTTGGCCATGGCGCGGCGCTGCGCGGCGGGTTCGCCGCGCACGATGCCATCAAGCAATGCCTGAGGGGTCACCCCTGGGCCTTCCGGATCTGTTCCAGAACGTCCTTCGCGCTGGCCGGGATCGGCGTGCCCGGGCCGTAGATGCCCTTGACGCCCGACTCGTACAGGAACTCGTAGTCCTGCCGGGGAATGACGCCACCCACGAACACGATGATGTCGTCCGCGCCCTGCTTCTTCAGCTCGGCGATGATGGCTGGCACCAGGGTCTTGTGGCCGGCGGCCAGGGTGGACACGCCCACCGCGTGCACGTCGTTCTCGATCGCCTGGCGCGCGCATTCTTCGGGCGTCTGGAACAGCGGACCCATGTCGACGTCGAAGCCGAGGTCGGCGAACGCCGTGGCCACCACTTTGGCACCCCGGTCGTGGCCGTCCTGCCCGAGCTTGCTGATCATCACTCGCGGGCGGCGACCCTGCTCTTCGGCAAAGGCATTGATCTCGGTCTTGAGGGCGTCCCAGCCCTCGGCGGAATCGTAGGCAGCTGCGTACACACCGGTCACCTTTTGCGTGTCGGCGCGGTGGCGCCCGTAAACCTTTTCCAGCGCATCGCTCACCTCGCCCACCGTGGCGCGCAGGCGGATGGCCTGGATCGACAGATCCAGCAGGTTGCCCTCACCGCTCTCGGCGGCGGCGGTGAGCGCCTCCAGCGCGGCCTGCACCTTCGCCGCGTCGCGCGTGGCCTTGATCTGTTTCAGGCGGGCGATCTGCCCGTCGCGCACGGCCACGTTGTCGATGTCGCGCGCCTCGATCGGGTCTTCCTTGCCCAGCTTGTACTTGTTGACGCCGACGATCACGTCCTTGCCGGAGTCGATGCGCGCCTGCTTCTCGGCGGCGGCGGCCTCGATCTTGAGCTTGGCCCAGCCGCTGTCCACCGCCTTGGTCATGCCGCCCATGGCCTCGACTTCCTCGATGATGGCCCAGGCCTTGTCGGCCATCTCCTGCGTGAGGCTCTCCATCATGTAGCTGCCGGCCCAGGGGTCCACCACATTGGTGATGTGCGTCTCTTCCTGGATGATGAGCTGCGTGTTGCGCGCGATGCGCGCGCTGAACTCGGTGGGCAGCGCGATGGCCTCGTCGAACGAGTTGGTGTGCAGCGACTGCGTGCCGCCGAACACCGCGGCCATGGCCTCGATGGCGGTGCGCACCACGTTGTTGTAGGGGTCCTGCTCGGTGAGCGACCAGCCCGAGGTCTGGCAGTGCGTGCGCAGCATCAGGCTCTTGGGGTTCCTGGCGTTGAAGCCCTTCATGATGCGCGTCCACAGCAGGCGGGCCGCGCGCATCTTGGCGATCTCCAGGTAGAAGTTCATGCCGATCGCCCAGAAGAACGACAGGCGGCCGGCGAAGTCGTCCACGTCCATGCCCTTGGCGATCGCGGTCTTCACATACTCCTTGCCATCGGCCAGCGTGAAGGCCAGCTCCAGCGCCTGATTGGCGCCGGCTTCCTGCATGTGGTAACCCGAGATCGAGATCGAGTTGAACTTCGGCATGTGCTGCGCCGTGTACTCGATGATGTCGCCGATGATCTTCATCGACGGCTCGGGCGGGAAGATGTAGGTGTTGCGGACCATGAACTCCTTGAGGATGTCGTTCTGGATGGTTCCACTCAGCTTGTCCTGTCCCACGCCCTGCTCTTCGGCCGCCACCACGTAGCCCGCCAGCACCGGCAGCACCGCGCCGTTCATGGTCATGGACACGCTCACCTTGTCCAATGGGATCTGGTCGAACAGGATCTTCATGTCCTCCACGCTGTCGATCGCCACGCCGGCCTTGCCCACGTCGCCGGTCACTCGCGGGTGGTCGCTGTCGTAGCCCCGGTGGGTGGCCAGGTCGAACGCGACCGAGACCCCCTGCCCGCCCGCGGCCAGGGCCTTGCGGTAGAAGGCGTTGCTCTCTTCGGCGGTGGAGAAGCCCGCGTATTGGCGGATCGTCCACGGTCGCACCGCGTACATGGTGGCCTGCGGACCACGGATGAAGGGCTCGAAGCCCGGCAGGGTGTTGGTGTGCGGCAGCCCGGCCGTGTCTTCGGCGGTGTACAGCGGCTTGACGCGGATGCCGTCGGGCGTGACCCAGTCCAGCGCAGAGACATCGCCACCGGGTGCGGATTTGCGTGCCGCCTGAGCCCAGGCTTCCAGGGTGGCTGCGTTGAATTCGGGCTGTTTCTGGCTCATGGCAAAACTCGGTTTGGACGGGATCAGGACCGCCGGGATTCTACATGATTCATAATTATTGATGCAAAATATTCCTATTGCCTTACAATGCCGGCCGATGTCACCCGCTTCCGATTGACCCCCTCTCTGACCATGTCCGCTTTGTCGCTTTCGCCCCGCGCCCTGTACGAAGAAGTCGCCGAGCTGCTGCGCCAGCGCATCTTCCGCCGCGAGCTCGAGCCCGGCAGCTGGATCGACGAGCTCAAGCTCGCCGAGGAATACGGCATCAGCCGCACCCCGTTGCGCGAAGCGCTCAAGGTGTTGGCCGCCGAGGGCCTGGTCACGATGAAGGTACGGCGCGGCGCCTACGTCACCGAAGTGTCCGAGAAAGACCTCGCAGATGTCTACCACCTGCTGGCCCTGCTGGAATCGGATGCGGCCGGCGTGGTGGCCGCGCGCGCCAGCGACGAGGAGCTGGCCAGCCTGCAGGCCCTGCACCAGGAACTGGAGGCCGCCGCGGGCGAGCGCGACCGCTTCTTCGCGCTCAACGAGCAGTTCCACATGCGCGTGCTCGAACTCGCGCGCAACCGCTGGCGCGAGCAGATGGTGGCCGACCTGCGCAAGGTGATGAAGCTCAACCGCCACAACTCGCTGCTCAAGAGCGGGCGCATCGAAGAGTCGCTGGCCGAGCACCGCGCCATCGTGGCCGCGCTCACGCAGCGCGACGCCGCGTTGACGGTGCAGCGCATGCGCGAGCACTTCGAGAACGGCCTGGAAGCCGCGGCCTGACCGGTCCCGGCCCACGGGCCGCTGGTAAAGTCCCGCCTTCCTTTCTGCCGCGCGGCTTGCGCCCGCTCGGCGCGCCGCCATCGCCCTTCCCAAGAACAGCCCATGTCCGCCCCACTCCCCGCTCAACCCGGCATCCTCCAGCCCATTCCCACCCAGGCCCGCTACCTCAGTTGCCAGTTGCGCGTCGGCGCTGCACCACAAACCGTGCTGAGCGAACTCGCTGCTTTCGCCGATGGCGAAGCGACCGTCGTCGGCCTGGGCGAGTCGCTGGTGCGCGTGCTCGGCAAGCAGGTGCCCGGCCTCAGGAGCTTCCCCCAGATCGAGGGCGCGCTCGTCAAACTGCCGGCCACGCCCATCGACCTGCTGATCTGGTTGCGCGGCAACGACCGGGGCGAGCTGCTGCTGCGCAGCCGCCAGCTGGAGGCCTTGCTGGCGCCAGCCTTCGAGCTGCGCGCCATCACCGACGCCTTCAGCCACCGCACCAACCGCGACCTCAGCGGCTACGAAGACGGCACGGAAAACCCGCAGGGCGAGGACGCGCTCGCCGCGGCCCTCGTTGCCCAGGGCCCGCTTGCGGGCAGCAGCTTCCTGGCGGTGCAGCGCTGGCGCCACCATTTGAGCCATTTCGCCGCCATGCCCGAACTGCAACGCGACCACGTCTTCGGCCGCGCCCACCACAACAACGAAGAACTCGACGACGCACCGGCCTCGGCGCACGTGAAGCGCACGGCCCAGGAGGACTTCGAGCCGCCGGCGTTCGTGCTGCGCCGTGCCATGCCCTGGGCGGAAGGCAACGAAGGCGGCTCCATGTTCACCGCCTTCGGCCACTCGTTCGATGCCTACGAAGCCCTGCTGCGCCGCATGTCGGGCGCGGAAGACGGCGTGGTTGACGGTCTCTTTTCCTTCACGGAACCGGAAACCGGGGCCTACTTCTGGTGCCCGCCCCTGCACCAGGGCCGCATCGACCTGCGCGCCGTGGGGCTCTGAGCTTCAGGCGCCCACCAGGCCGTCGGTTTCGGCTTCCTGGCCCACGTGGGCCTGGGCCATGGCCCACACCTCGCGCGGAGGCAGTGGTTTCAAGCGGTGATCGCTCCACACCTGGCGCCAGCGGCGCGCGCCGCGCAACCCGTGGCGCAGGCCCAGCATGTGGCGCGCGATCGCGTACCAGGGGCAACCGTCTTCCAGGAAGGCGCGCTCCATGTAGGCCACCATCTGCTCTTCCACCGCTTCGCGCGTCACGGTGGACGGCGCGGCGCCGAAGAAGGCCTCGTCCCAGCCGGTGAGCACCCAGGGGTTGTGGTACGCCTCGCGGCCGACCATCACGCCATCGACCGCCCGCAGGTGCTCGGCGATCTGCGCGTTGGTGGTGAAGCCGCCATTGATGGCAAAGGTGAGTTGCGGAAAGTCCTGCTTGAGGCGGTGCGCGAGTTCGTAGCGCAGCGGCGGAATCTCGCGGTTCTCCTTGGGCGAGAGGCCGTCCAGCCAGGCGTTGCGCGCGTGCACCAGGAACACGCCGCAGCCCGCCTCGCTCACGGTGCCGACGAAATCGCGCACGAAGTCGTAGCTCTCGACCCGGTCGATGCCGATGCGGTGTTTGACCGTGACGGGAATCGACACCGCATCCACCATGGCCTTGACCCCGTCGGCCACGGTCTGCGGCTCGGCCATCAGGCAGGCGCCGAAGGCCCCGCGCTGCACGCGGTCGCTCGGACAGCCGCAATTGAGGTTGATCTCGTCGTAGCCCCATTGTTCGCCCAGGCGCGCGGCGCTGGCGAGCTCGGCGGCGTCGCTGCCCCCGAGCTGCAAGGCCACCGGGTGTTCCTCGGCGTTGAAACGCAGGTGGCGTTGCACGCTGCCGTGGGTGAGCGCGCCCGTGGTCACCATCTCGGTGTACAGCAAGGTGTGCGTCGAGAGCAGGCGATGGAGGTAGCGGCAGTGGCGATCGGTCCAGTCCATCATGGGCGCGACGGACAGGCGCCAGGGACTCGGAACTTGCAGGGTGGGATGTGATTGCACCCCGGTATTTTCTCACTCCGGCAAGCGGGCAAAAGAAAACCCGCCGAAGCGGGTTGAACCTCCTGGCGGAGGGAAGCTCGGGGGAGGGAGCTTCGGAGACCTGGTGTGACAGTGAGGCCAGTATTCCGACGAAGGTGCTGTCGCCTTGTCGGAGAGTGGCCGACGGGCTTGTAGGACGCGAGGAGATTCGCCCTCGCCGGGGTGGAATCGGCCGTTTTGCAACACCACAATGGGCCATGGAAACACTTTCACCACATCGTTCGGGTCTTTTGGCTTCTGCCCTCATCGCACTGGCGCTTGCTGGTTGTGCCACGGCAGAACAAAAGGTGGACCTTCAACCTCCGGCGGCCGCTGAGGCTGGCGTGCAGGTACAGGATTCACGGCATGACACCGATTTGAAGGTTCGAACGGCGAACGGCAACCTGCCTATCGAGATGCGGCCTCCGGTCGCCGAGGCCCTGCGGAACTGGGTGGCGGCGAGCTACAGCGGGCCCCAGCCTTTTTACGTGGGCTTGCTGCGCATGGAAGTGGAACACCAGGGCGGCCTGGCGTCGGGGGATGAGCTCTCCTGCACCGTGGAATCGCAGGTGCGCGTGGGTGGTGAAGTGGGGCGGCCCGTGCGCACCCGGGTGCACAACACCGCCAGTCTGACACCCGATGCCACCAGCGCGGTCCAGCTCATCGTCTCGCGGTGCCTGGAAACCCACGCCAGAGACATCAGCGCGTCGCCGGGCAGCCGATAAAGGTCCGGTCGATACCAGACAGTCGATTCTTCAAGTCGCATGCCCACCCTCTCCAAGATCCACCCCCTTGAAACGCGCGCATCCACCGGCATCACCGGTCTGGACAACGTCCTGCACGGAGGCTTGCCCGGCGGCCATCTCTATCTGTTCGAAGGTGAACCCGGCACAGGGAAGACCACCCTGGGCATCCATTTCCTGCTTGCCGGCCTGAAGGTCGGCGAAACGGGCCTGTACGTGACCCTGTCCGAAACCGGAGAGGAACTCAAGACCGTCGCGCAGTCCCACGGTTGGGATCTGGAGCAGCCGGGCCTGAGCATCTTCGAGCTGGTCAGCGCCGACGAACTGGGCCCCGAAGCCGAGCAATCGATCATCCATCCGGCCGAACTCGAGCTGAGCGAGACCGTGCAAGGAGTGATGAAACAGGTGCAGGCCACAAGGCCTAAACGGGTCGTTTTCGACAGCCTCTCTGAAATGCGCCTGCTGGCGCAGGACCCACTGCGCTACCGCCGCCAGGTGCTCGCACTCAAGCACTTCTTCGCGCGCCATGGCTGCACCGTGCTGATGCTGGACGACCTGAGCGCCCGCACCGGGGACATGCAATTGCGCAGCATCGCGCACGGCGTGATCTGGCTGCACCAGGTGGTCGGCGAATACGGCGCGGACAAGCGCTACCTGCGCGTGGCCAAGATGCGTGGCATCAAATTCCGCAGCGGCGAACATGATTTCACGCTGGACACCGGCGGCATTCAGGTGTTTCCGCGCCTGGTGGCCGCCGAGCACCACAAGGTGTTCCACGCGGAGAGCGTGAGCACCGGCAATGCGGCATTCGACGCGGCCCTCGGTGGCGGCCTGGCCCGGGGCAGCAACACGCTGTTCGTCGGGCCTTCTGGCGTGGGCAAGACCACCACCGCCCTGGCCTGTGTGTACACCGCCATGCAACGCGGTGAAAAGGCGGCTTACTACCTCTTCGACGAAGGCCTGGGCACCTTGTTGCCTCGCGCCAATGCATTGGGCTACCGCCTCGAGGAAGCCATGGAACGCGGCAACTTCCTCATCAGCACGCTCGATCCGGCGGAAGTCACGGCCGGCGAATTCGCGGCGAGGGTGCGGCACGCGGTAGAGGTGGACGGCGTCAGGGCGGTGGTGATCGACAGTCTGAACGCCTACCTCCAGGCCATGCCCGGCAGCAAGTTCCTTCTGCTGCAGATGCACGAATTGCTGACCTACCTGAACCAGCGCGGCATCATCACCATCCTGGTGCTGGGCCAACACGGTGTGCTCGGCGAAGGTCGCCAGGACATCGATCTGAGCTATCTCAGCGATGCGGTGGTGATGTTCCGCTATTTCGAGGCCCGGGGAAATCTGCTCAAGGCGCTATCGGTCACGAAGAGCCGCACCAGCCAGCACGCCACCACCATCCACGAGTTCCGACTCGGCCCCGATGGGGTCGAGGTAGGCGAGGCGCTGACCGACTTTGAAGGCGTGGTGGCCGGTGTGTCCCGTTACACCGGCAATCTCGCGTTGCTGGCAGACAACACCGCACCACGATGACCTCCTCAGCCGAAGACCGCGTTCTGGTGATGGCACCGCGCGGCCGAGATGCGCAGGTCATCTGCGAAGTAATCAACGGCCTTGGCCGGGCCGAGGCGGTCTTCACCACGGAGGCATTGTTCGACGCGATGTTGCAAGGTGCCGCCGCCGCCGTGGTCACCGAAGAAGCGTTCACCGTGTTCGCCGGGAGCCCTTTGGACCTCTGGCTGCGCTCGCAACCATCCTGGTCCGACTTTCCTTTTGTCGTGCTGGGCAGCAAGCGCACGGGACGCCGCCCCATCAATGCGCTCGCATCGCTGCGCCTGATGGGCAACGTCATCCTGCTGGAGCGGCCCCTGAGTCCCGAGACGCTGCACAGCGCGGTGGAGGCTGCGGTGCGCGCGCGGGCGCGCCAGTATTCGACGCGGGCCATGCTGCAGGAACTGAGCGAGACACGCGACAAGGTGGGCCAGCTCAACCGCGAGCTGGAAATACGCATCGAAAGGCGCACTCACCAGCTCTCGGACGCCAACAACCGGCTCATGAACGAGATCGCCGAGCGCGAACGGGCCCAGTCGGCCTTGCTCCAGGTGCAGAAGATGGAGGCCATCGGCCACCTCACGGGTGGTATCGCGCACGATTTCAATAACCTGCTTCATGTCATCGGCGTGAACCTCGACTTGCTCTCCCGCATTGAGAAGACGCCGCAGGCCACGCGGGTGGTCGAAGTGGCGCGGCGCACGGTGAAGCGAGGCGCACAATTGACGGCCCAGCTCCTGGCATTTGCGCGGGCCCAGTCGCTGCTGCCCAGTCCGACGGACGTCCACGCTTTGCTGAACGGCATGCGCGAACTGATCGTCACGTCCGTTGGATCGCGCATCGAGCTGCGCTTCGATCTCACCCACCCGCAGGCGGTGACGCTGCTCGACCCCAATCAGCTGGAAATGTCCGTGCTCAACCTCGTGCTCAACGCGCGCGATGCCATGCAGGACGGCGGGACCCTGACCATCTCGACTCGAGAGGCGAGCATCGGCCTGGACGGTGGCGCCTTGGTCCCGGCCGTGCGCCTCACGATTGCCGACACCGGCAATGGCATTCCCGCTTCGATTCAGGAAAAGGTGTTCGAGCCGTTCTTCACCACCAAGCCAATGGGCAGTGGCACCGGCCTGGGATTGGCCCAGGTTTATGGTTTCGCCCGCCAGTCCGGTGGTGATGCGCGGATCGAAAGCTCGATGGGTTCGGGCACCCGGATCCACTTGCTGTTTCCCTTGTTGGCCGATGCCGCGCGGGAAGAGATTGAACCACCGCCCTCGCATGCCGCGACGCCCCGCAAGCACATTCTGGTGGTGGAAGACGATCAGGATGTCCGGCAGTCCATCGTGCAGAGCCTGGAGGTCATGGGGCATCAGGTTGCCTCGGTGAGCAACGGGGCTGCCGCGCTGGCGTCACTGCGCGAATCGCTGCCGGATCTTCTGATCGTGGACTACGTGATGCCGGGCATGAATGGTGCGGAGTTGATCGGCCACGTGCAGGCCTCCTGGCCCCACATTCCCATCATTCTTGCCACCGGCTACGCCGACATGGAAAGTGTCGGCAAGGTGCTGGGCGCGAAGTCCATCCTGAAGAAGCCTTTCGGGGTGGCCACGCTCACCGAAGCGGTCCACCTCGCCTCCACCTGACATTCGCTTCGCGCCGCCGTCCAGTGGTCAAAACAGCAGGGCCAGCAAGATGATGATGGGAATCGGGACACCGAGGAAAAACAGCAGCAGCGATTGCATGGAAGGCTCCTTGTAAGGTTGAGGGGGTGGTGCGACTCAGGCGCGATCACGCTGACGGCCGCCGAAGGTTGCGGCGAGACTGGCGAAAAAGGCGCCGATCAGCAGCGAGACGAACAGCCACAACGAACCATAGGCGGTGGCCTTGCGCGCCTTGTCGGCCGCCTCGCGCGCGGCGGTTTCGGCTTCACGGGCCTTGACCTGCATGCGCCCAAAGGTGTCGGTCACGCGCTTCTGCGCTTCCTGCGCGCTGACACCCGTGCGCAAGGCCACCTGCTGGCCAAGGTAGCTGGCGTCCTCAGGCGGCAAGGCGCCGTTCTTCAGGGCCGTCAGAAAAATGCCCGAGGCCTCCGCGGCCATCGCGGCGGGCGACGGGTTCACCATCAGCACGCCCGGGGCCCCGGCCGTCGACGCGGCGGCCGCGTCGGTCCGGAACAGCGTGCCGACAAAGTAGTCCAGGTCGGCCTCTCCGTCCTTTTCACCGGCCGCCTGGCCCGCCACCTGGGACACAGCTGCACCAGCCGCACCCGCGCCACCGGCCGCCACCGTGGCACCGGCGTTCACACCGGTGCCCACGATCGCGCCGATCACCGAGGTGAGCAGCGTGGCCGTGGCCAGGGTCGCGACCGCCCAGGCCAGGAAGCCGTGCGCGGTGTCGCGGAAGTAGACCTCGTCGGCCTGCGCGCCGGCCCAGCGCGTGCGCAGCCGACCTGCCAGATACCCGCCCATGCCAGAGGCCACCAGTTGGGTGAAGGAAATCCAGAGGATGGTCGAGACGCCAAAGGCAGCGGCACCGATGCCCTGCTGCACCCAGGGCGAGACCGATGCCATTCCCAGGCCCGTGCCCAGGATGAGCAGGATCAGTGAGAGCGCGGCCGCGCCGGCTGCGCCAGCGAACACCGCAGGCCAGGACACCGCGTGCTCGGATGCCGGTGCCACGGCGATGTCGTCGAATGTGGGCGAATGGGTCAATGCCATGATGGGCCTCCTGTTGGAATGTCAGGCCATCATGGGTGGCGCCTTCATGGGCGCCTGTCGGACGGGTGCGCGAAGGCGTGTAGGACCGGCCCTGGCGCCGACCCGAGGTCAGGCGGCGGCGCGCGCGCCCGGGTTCGCGAGCCGGGAGTGCTCGATCACGTAGCGCGTCATCGACTGCGCCAGTTCTTCCTCACCCAGGAAGACCTTGCCGGCGACTTCCTTCTCGAGCAGGCCGGCCTCTTCCTCGCTGTGTGTGCGCACCACGGTCTGGATCTCGGGGTTGAGGGCGCGGGCGGTGGCGATCATCTGCCGCACGTTGAGCGTGTCGGGCGTGGCGATCACCAGCATGCCGGCGCGCGCGATGTGGGCCTGGATCAGCACCGCCGGGTCCGCCGCGTCGCCGAACACGGCAGCGATGCCGCGCTCGCGCAGTCGCTCGACGATGTCGCGGTTCTCTTCGGCCACCACATAGGGCAAATGCTGTTCATCCAGCGCGGCGGCGATGCGCCGCCCCACCCGGCCGTAACCCACCAGCACCACCTGGCGCGAGAGAAATTTCTCGTGCGTGGTCATGGGCAGTTCGGCCAGCGGGTCGTCGCGCTGCTCCAGCTTGCGCGCGAACTCGGAGTTCTTGCGCAGCCATTCCTGCAGCGGGTTGATGGCCTTGAACCACAGCGGGTTGGTGGCGATGGAGATGAGCGCACCAGCCAGCACCAGGCTCTGCCCCTCGGGCGGCAGCAGGCCCAGCGATGCCCCCAGGCCGACCAGGATGAAGGAGAACTCGCCGATCTGCGCCAGGCTGGCGGAGACGGTGAGCGCGGTGTTGAGCGGGTAGCGCATGGCCACCACGAGGGCGGCGGCGGCCACCGACTTGCCCACGATGATGATCAGCACGACGCCGAGCACCTGCAACGGGCGCTCGATCAGCACCGCAGGGTTGAACAGCATGCCCACCGAGACAAAGAACAGCACCGCGAAGGCGTCGCGCAGCGGCAGCGACTCTTCGGCCGCGCGGTGGCTGAACTCCGATTCGCGCAGCACCATGCCGGCGAAGAAGGCACCCAGCGCGAACGACACGCCGAACAGCGCCGCCGAGGCGAACGCGATGCTCACCGCCGCCGCCACCACGCACAGCGTGAACAACTCGCGCGAGCCGGTGCGTGTGACCTGCCAGAGCAGCCAGGGGAACACCCGGCGCCCCACCACCAGCATCAGCGCCACAAAGCCGCCCACCTGCAGCAAGGTGAAGCCCAGCGTGCGCCAGATGGAATCGAGATCGCCGTCCGAGCCCTTGCCGCCCAGGAAGCCCGCCAGCGGCGGCAGCAGCACCAGCACCAGGACCATGGCCAGGTCTTCCACCACCAGCCAGCCCACCGCGATGCGGCCGGTGAAGGAATCGAGAATGCCCAGGCTCTCCAGCGCCCGCAGCAGCACCACCGTGCTGGCCACCGAAAGCGACACGCCGAAGACCAGCGCCGAGCCGAAGCTCCAGTCCCACCACCACATGGCCATGCCAATGCCCATCAGCGTGGCGACCGCCATCTGCACCACCGCGCCGGGCAAGGCGATCTTGCGCACCGAGAGCAGGTCTTCCAGGGAAAAATGCAAGCCCACGCCGAACATCAGCAGCATCACACCGATCTCGGCGAGCTGGGCAGCGATGCCGGCGTCGGCCACGAAGCCCGGCGTGAACGGTCCGATGATCACCCCCGCCAGCAGGTAGCCCACCAGCGCGGGCAGGCGCACCTTGGCCGCCAGGAAGCCGAGGATCAGTGCCAGACCCAGGCCCGCAGCAATGGTGTTGATCAGTGAAACGCTGTGCGGCATCGGCCGGAAACTCCTTGGCGGAAATGGGGTGGGGGGTGCGGTCGAATTTACACCACGCTTTCGCACGAACCATGCCCGCAACAAAAAACCCGCCGAAGCGGGTTGCACGTCGAGCGGCGCAGCCTCCCTGGCCAAGGCAACGCCGGTCCGGCTTCGCCGGCCGGCAGTGCCGCCCCCCCGGGGGGTGACAGGCTCGCTGCGCGAGCCTGGCGCGGGGGGAACGCATTCAGCCCATGTGGAGGCCGCCGTTGACGGAGAAGTCCGCACCGGTGGCGTAGCCGCCCTCCTCGCTGGCCAGCCAGGCGATGATGGACGCGATCTCGCTCGGCTCGCCCAGGCGCTTGACCGGCACCGTGGCCACGATCTTGTCCAGCACGTCGGGGCGGATGGCCTTGACCATGTCCGTGCCGATGTAGCCCGGGCTCACGGTGTTGACCGTGACACCCTTGGTCGCCAGTTCCTGCGCCAGCGCCATCGAGAAGCCGTGCATGCCGGCCTTGGCGGCCGAGTAGTTGGTCTGCCCAGCCTGGCCCTTCTCACCGTTGACCGACGAGATGTTGATGATGCGGCCCCAGCCCTTTTCCACCATGTCGGCCACGACCTGCTTGGTCACGTTGAACATGGAGTTCAGGTTGGTCTCGATCACCGCGTCCCAGTCGTCGCGCGACATTTTCAGGAACATGCGATCGCGCGTGATGCCGGCGTTGTTCACCAGCACGTCGATCGTGCCGTGTTCCGCCTTGGTCTTGGTGAAGGCTTCCACGGTGGAATCCCAGTCGCCGACATTGCCGACCGAGGCGTGGAAGGTGTAGCCCTGAGCCTTCTGCTCGTCGAGCCACTTCTTGAAGTCGCGCGTGGGGCCGCAGCCCGCAATGACCGTGAAACCTTCCTTGTGCAGGCGCTGGCAGATGGCCGTTCCGATGCCACCCATGCCGCCCGTGACGTACGCGACTTTCTTGCTCATCTCTTGTGCTCCTTGTGCCTTTGGCGATGGTGACCGGAAGGCCCTCCCTCCGGTCATCCGTTGTTGATTTAACCGTGAATTCAGCGTTCGACCGCGAGGGAAACCCCCATGCCGCCACCGATGCACAAAGCAGCAAGACCCTTTTTGGCATCGCGGCGCTGCATTTCGTGCAGCAGCGTCACGAGGATGCGGCAGCCGGACGCACCAATGGGGTGGCCGATGGCGATCGCACCGCCGTTGACGTTCACGCGCGCCGGATCGATGTCCAACGCCTTGTTGACGGCGCAAGCCTGGGCCGCGAAGGCTTCGTTGAGCTCGAACAGATCCACGTCGCTGGCCTTCCAGCCAGCGCGCGCCAGGGCCTTCTTCGACGCCGGCACCGGGCCCATGCCCATGGTGGCCGGGTCCAGGCCGCTGGTGCCGAAGGCGGCGATGCGCGCCAGCGGCTTGAGGCCCAGCGCTGCGGCCTTCTTGGCGGTCATCACCACCACCGCGGCGGCGCCGTCGTTGATGCCCGAGGCGTTGCCCGCCGTCACCGAGCCGCCCTTGTCGAACGCGGGGCGCAGGCCGGCCAGGGCTTCGGCGCTGGTCTTCTTGTTGATGAACTCGTCGGTGTCGAAAACGATGGGGTCGCCCTTGCGTTGCGCAATGCTCACGCCCACGATCTCGTCCTTGAACTTGCCGGCGTCCTGCGCGGCGCTGGCCTTCTGCTGGCTGCCCAGCGCAAGCGCGTCCTGCGCGTCGCGGCTGATGCCGTGCTCCTTGGCCACGTTTTCGGCGGTGATGCCCATGTGGTACTGGTTGTACACGTCCCACAGGCCGTCGACGATCATGGTGTCGGTCATCTTCCAGTCGCCCATGCGCTGGCCGTCGCGGCTGCCGTTGAGCACATGCGGCGAGGCGCTCATGTTCTCCTGGCCACCAGCGATCACGATCTCGCTGTCGCCCCAGGCCACGGCCTGCGCGGCCAGCATCACGGCCTTGAGGCCGGAGCCGCACACGGCGTTGATGGTGAGCGCCGGCGTTTCCTTGGCCACACCGGCCTTCATCATGGCCTGGCGGGCCGGGTTCTGGCCCACGCCAGCGGCCAGCACCTGGCCCATGATCACTTCACCGATGGCGTCGGCCGGCAGGCCGGTGCGCTCCAGCAGCGCCTTGATGACGATGCTGCCCAGCTCGGTGGCCGGCGTCTTGGCGAGCGTGCCGCCGAACTTGCCCACGGCGGTGCGGGCGGCTGAAACGATGACGATGTCTTCCATGCAATGTCTCCTGGGTGCGGATGAAAAAAAAGTTCAGGCTTTGGCTTTGACGTAACGGCCGGGTGCGGGCTCGATGGCGGTGTAGCGCTTGGCCTTGCCATACGCCTTGGGCGCAGCAATTTGCTTGCCAGCCAGCGGCTTGAGCCAGGCGGACCAGTCGGTCCACCAGCTGCCGGGGTGTTCGGTGGCGCTGGCGATCCAGTCCTTCACGTCGGCCGGGAACTTGCCCGCCGGGCCGATCCAGTGGCTGCGCTTGTTCTTCGATGCGGGGTTGATCACGCCCGCGATGTGGCCCGAGGCGCCCATCACGAAGCGCTTCTTGCCCGGGAAGATCTGCGTGCTGCCGTAGGACCCGCCGATGGGCACGATGTGGTCTTCGCGCGAGCCGTAGATGTAGACCGGCAGCTTGACCTGGCGGAAGTCGATCTTCTCGCCGCACACCGTGACCTTGCCCGGCTTGACCAGGTTGTTCTCCAGGTACATCTGACGCAGGTACCAGGCGTAGTACGGTCCGGGCAGGTTGGTGCTGTCGGAGTTCCAGTACAGCAGATCGAACGGCGGCGGCGTCTCGCCCTTGAGGTAGTTGCCCACCACGTAATTCCACACCAGGTCGTTCGGGCGCAGGAAGCTGAAGGTGGTGGCGAGGTCGCGCCCGGGCATGAGGCCGCCATCGGCGAACTGCATCTCACGGAACTTCACGAAGTTCTCGTCGATGAACACGTCGAGGATGCCTGTGTCGGTGAAGTCGAGCAGCGTGGTGAGGAAGGTCGCGCTGTTCACCGGCGTCTCGCCCCGCGCGGCCAGCACGGCCAGCGCCGTGCCCAGCATGGTGCCGCCCACGCAGAAGCCCAAGGCGTTGATGGTCTCGGCGCCGGTGATGTCCTGCGTGACCGCAATGGCCTTGATGACCGCGTCCTCGATGTACTCGTCCCAGGTCTTCTTCGACAGCGATTCGTCGGGGTTGCGCCAGCTCACCACGAAGGTGCGATGGCCCTGCTCCACACAGTAGCGGATCAGCGAGTTCTCGGGCTGCAGGTCGAGGATGTAGAACTTGTTGATGCAAGGCGGCACCAGCAGGAAAGGCCGCTCATACACCTTGGCGGTCAGGGGCTTGTACTCGATGAGCTGGAACAGCTCGTTCTCGAACACCACGGCGCCTTCGGTGGTGGCGACATTCTTGCCGACCTCGAACACGCTCTCGTCCGTCATGGACACGTGGCCCTGCTTCATGTCGTGCAGCAGGTTGGCCACGCCCTTGGCGATGCTCTCACCCTGCGTCTCGATCGCCTTCTTCTGGGCTTCGGCGTTGAATGCCAGGAAATTGCTGGGCGCGCTGGCGTCGATCCACTGCTGCACGGCAAAACGAACGCGCGTTCGCGCCTTGGCGTCGCCCTGCACCGCCTCGGCCATGGCCATGAGGGTGCGGGCGTTGAGCAGGTAGGTTGCGGCCGCGAAGGCCGCCATGGGGTTGCTGGCCCAGGCATCGGACGCGAAGCGCCGATCGCCCGCAGGCTTCACGTTCGGCCCCTGGTTCCACAACCCGGCCAGTTCCTGGAGGTAGGTGTTCTGGATCTCCAGCAGCTGGGCCGGGTCGAAGCTGACCGCCTGGCCCTGGCTGGCCTGGCTGAAGATGTCGCCCACGGCCGGCATGCCGGGGAAGGCGGCGGCGCCCGTGGGCATGGCCATGCCGAAGGGGTTGGCCGCGCCCGCTTTCGGCATGAACGCCTTGAACGCGGCAAAAGGGTCGCTGGCGGCGGATGGTGGGGCTGAGGCCCCGGGAAAGGCCTGGGCCATCTGCGTCCACTGTTGAACGAGGTTCTGCTGGAACTGTTGCGCGGTTTCCAGCCAGTCTGAAGAAGGGTTCTTGCCCGATGTCATGCTGGTCTCCTAGGGTGTTGCCTGCGACTTATCATGGGCAGCCCTCGGGGGAGAGATTCCGGATCTTCCCCAGGTTTTTCGTATCAGCATCCAGCAGGCTGACACGGGTGGTCCGGGCTGCAAGGAATGTTGTGTATCTGGTGGTGATCGGTTGGATGTACGTGGTGCTCATGATGTCGGTGGCCGAAGCGACCAACACCACAGGCTCTGTGCTGGGAGCCATTGTGACCTTTTTTCTTTACGGTTTGCTGCCGGTCGCACTGGTGGTTTACCTGATGCTCACGCCACAAAGGCGCAAAGCGATCAAGGCGCGCGAGGCCGCCGAGCTCGAAGCACAGCGGGCCGCGACGACCTCGCCCACAGCTTCAGCCGATCCAGATGCAGGCGGCCATGCGCCCGGTGCTGCCGAGAGGGACGGCATCGCGCCGGTGAGAAAAGAACCTTGAGGCCTGCGTGACGGTGCACCACGCGGCGCTGCCGTCGTTGCCGTGCACCTGTGCCACACCCGCGGCCTGAAGCCGGCGCCGCGCGAGCGCGGGCAGGTCCGCCAAAGATTTGCCGTCTCGCCCATGAGACCGAAAACAGGGAGCGGCTTCGACATCGGCCAGGACGAAGGCGTCCTTCACTTCCGCGCCGACTTCGAACGCCGACGGTCCGATGCAGGGGCCGAGCCAGGCCACCACCTCACCCTCGCCCGCCGCTTCGCGCAAGGCGCGCAGCGTGGCCTCGAGCACACCGTTCGCCAGCCCGCGCCAGCCCGCGTGCGCAGCGGCCACCACCTGGCCCGAGGCATGGGCGAACAGCACCGGCAGGCAATCGGCCACCATGATGGTGGCGGCCAGGCCGGGCCCTTGCACCACACAGCCATCGGCCTCGGCGCCGTCCGGCGTCGCGCGGTCCAGCCGCACCACCCCGGTGCCATGGACCTGCTGAAGAAACACGGGACGTGCGGGCGCGGTCAGCGAGGCCAGGCGGGCGCGGTTGGCGGCCACGGCAAGCGGGTCGTCGCGCACGTGGTCGCCCAGGTTGAAGCTGTTGAACGGCGGGGCCGACACACCACCATCGCGCGTGGTGAACAGCGCCCGCACGCCCGGTGGTGCGGGCCAGTCGGGAACCAGGCAGTCCGGGGACTGGGGCATCAGCCCTCGGCGTCCGGGCAGGCCGACGGCTGGGCCTGCTGGAACGCAGGCAAGGCCATGCAGGCCTCGAACGCCGCCATGGTGCGCGGCAGGCCGCTGAAGTCGGTGTTGAAGCGCTGGCCGTTGAAGATCTGCGGCACCAGGCAGCAATCGGCCATGGTGGGCGTGTCACCCGCGCAGTAGGTGGACTCGGGCTGCAGCGCGAGCTGGCGCTCGAAGGACTCCAGGCCGCTGCGCACCCAGTGGCGGTACCAGACGTTCTTGGGCTCCTCTTCCACCTTCAGTTCCTTGGTCAGGTACTTGAGCACGCGCAGGTTGTTGATGGGGTGGATCTCGCAGGCCACGATCTGCGAGAGCGCGCGCACGCGCGCACGGCCCAGCGCGTCGGCCGGCAGCAGCGCGGGCGCGGGCTGCACCTCGTCCAGGTACTCGATGATCGCCATCGACTGGGTCAGGCGCGTGCCGTCGTCCAGCTCCAGCAGAGGCACTAGACCTTCGACCGCCTTGTCGGTGAAGGCCGGCAGCTTGTGGTCGCCGCGCGCGATGTGCACGGGCACGTAGTCGTAGGCAATGCCCTTGAGCGCGAGCGCGATGCGCACGCGAAACGAGGCCGAGGAGCGGAAGTAGTTGTAGAGCTTCATGGCCCCAAGGATAAACCCGCAGCGGCTGGGCCCGTCAGGCCGTCAACGCGGGGTAGTCGGTGTAGCCCTTCTCGCCGCCGCCGTAGAACGTGGCCTTGTCGGGCTGGTTGAACGGGCCACCCTGCTGGAGCCGGGCCACGAGATCGGGGTTGGCGATGTAGCTCTTGCCGAAGGCCACGAGGTCGGCGCCGTCGTCCAGGGCCTTCTGCGCCAGCGCGAGGTCGTAGCCGTTGTTGACCATCCAGGCCGCACGGCCGCCGGCCGCGCGGTAGGTGGCGCGCAGCGCGGCGTAGTCGAACGGGCGATCGGGGATCTCGCGCGGGCCACCCGTGGCGCCTTCGATGAAATGCACATAAGCCAGATCGAAACGCGCCAGCTCGCGCACCACGCAGGTGAAGAGCGGCTGCGGGTCGGCGTCGACCACGTCGTTGGCCGGCGTCACGGGCGAAAGGCGGATGCCAGTGCGTGCCGCGCCGATCGCATCGGTCACGGCCTGGACCACTTCCAGCAGCAGGCGCGCACGGTTCTCGATGCCGCCGCCGTAGGCATCGGTGCGGTGGTTGCTGCCGGTCTTGAGGAACTCGTCAATCAGGTAGCCATTGGCCGCGTGGATTTCGACCCCGTCGAAGCCAGCCTCGATGGCGGCCAGCGCGGCCTTGCGGTAGTCCTCGACGATGCCGGGCAGTTCGGCCGCATCGAGCGCGCGCGGCGCGGAGGTTTCCACGAACGTGGGCACACCGTCCTTGATCAGCACCGTCTTGGTCCTGGCGGCAATGGCCGAGGGCGCCACGGGGGCGCCGCCGTTGGGTTGCAGTTCGGTGTGCGAGACGCGGCCCACGTGCCAGAGCTGGGTGACGATCTTGCCGCCGGCGGTGTGCACGGCCGCGGTCACGCGCTTCCAGCCCTCCACCTGTTCGGGCGCGTACAGGCCCGGTACATCGGCATAACCCTGGCCCTGGTGGCTGATCGCGGTGGCTTCGGTGATCAGCAGGCCAGCGCTGGCGCGCTGCTGGTAATAGGTGGCCATGAGCGGCGTGGGCACGGCATTGGGCGCGCGGTTGCGCGTGAGCGGTGCCATGACGACACGGTTGGCCAACGACAGCTGGCCGGCGGTGGTGGGCTCGAAAAGACGGGTCATGCGGGAAAGGAAGCGGGTTGAACGATGGCCCATAGTGTGCAGCCACCTCCGACGCTTCCCGGGGAGCGCTCAAACCCCCACGGCAGACCCGCCGCACTTGTGCTGAACGATCAGCCCACCACCAGGCGGATGCCGGGCAGCACCTGCTCGGACTCGGCGCGCCGCTCCAGCGCCAGGCGCATGTTCATCTGCGCCACTTCCGTGTGCTCCACCGCGAGCGCCTGGGCGCGCGCGCTTTCGCCGCGCCGCAGGGCATCGAACAGCATGTGGTGCTGGCGGTGCGCGTACAGCATCCAGTCGCGATCCATGGTCACCGTGCCTTGCATGGGCAGCATGGCCGAGGCCGGGGCGAACGGCAGCTTGTCGTTGAGCTCCACCGAGCGCTGCAAGGCCCGGTTGCCGCAGGCATCGAGGATCAGCGCGTGGAAGCGGTCGTTCATCAAGGCGTAGGCCGCGTAGCTTTCGATGGTCAGCGGGTTGTCCGCGAGCAGGCGGTCTCCCTCGTCGAGCACGGTCTGGAGCTGGCCTTGCAACTGTCGAGACACGCCGTGTTCGGCCACCAGGCGCGCGGCCATGCCTTCGAGGTGGCCGCGCACCGCGATGGCGTCGATCACTTCCTGCGCGGTGAACTGGCGCACCAGGTACTTGCCGGTCTCGTTGGCCTGCACCAGGCCCTCCTGCTCCAGCGTGACCAGCGCGGCGCGCACTGGCGTGCGCGAGGCGCCCAGGCGCTCGGCCAGCTGTTGCTCGGCCAGGCGCTGGCCGGGTTCGAACTGACCGCTCAGGATCAGGTCGCGCAATTGCATCAAAACGGTTTCTTGCAGGCTCATGGCACAAAATGTACACCGAAATCAAAAAACGGTATACCATTTCGATACCCCACCCCGTTTTATTGCCGGAGATTCCCCCATGAAAGCCGAACTCAATCAACGCATGACCCAGGTCGGACCGGGCACGCCCGGTGGCGAGCTGCTGCGCCGCTACTGGCAGCCGGTGGCGCTGATGGACGAATTCAACCCCGCGCTGGATCCCCAGATGGCCGTGCGTCCCGTGAAGGCGGTGCGCGTGCTGGGCCAGAACTTCGTGCTGTTCCGCGACGCCCAGGGCGAGTTCGGCCTGCTCGATCGCGACTGCCCGCACCGCGGCGCCGACCTCGCCTTCGGCCGCAACGAAGGCGATGGCATCCGCTGCCCCTTCCACGGCTGGAAGTTCGACACCACGGGCCAGTGCATCGACACCCCGGCCGAACCGGCCGGCAGCAAGATGTGCACGCGCATCAAGCAGCGCAGCTACCCGCTGGTGCAGCGCAGCGGCGTGCTGTTCGGCTGGTTCGGCCCCGAAGGCCAGACGCCCCCGCCCTTCCCCGAGCTGGACTGCTTCACCGCGCCCGAAAGCCACACCTTCGCCTTCAAGGGCCTGTGGCACTGCAACTGGCTCCAGTCGCTGGAAGTGGGCATCGACCCGGCCCACGCCTCCTACCTGCACCGCTTCTTCAACGACGGCTCGCTGGAAGACAGCTACGGCAAGCAGTTCCGCGGCGCCAGCGCCGGTGACGTGGGCGGCGAACGCTGGCCCATGACGCGCGTGATGCGCGAATTCGGCCAGCCCCTCATCAGCTTCGAGCCCAAGCCCTATGGCCTGCAGCTCACCGCGCTGCGCCCCATGACCGACGAGCTGACCCACGTGCGCGTGACCAATGCCGTGTTCCCGCAGACCTTCGTGATCCCGCTGTCGGAGACCATGACCATCACGCAGATGCACGTGCCGGTGGACGACACCCACAACTACTGGTACGCCTTCTTCACCAGCTTCACCGGCCCGGTGGACAAGGACGCCATGCGCACGCCGCGCCTGCAGGCCGTGACCCTGCCCGACTACATCCCGAAGGCGGGCCGCCACAACAACTGGGGCTTCAACGCCGAAGAGCAGCAGACCCGCACCTACCTCGGCATGGGCGAGGACGACATCAACGTGCACGACCAGTGGGCCTGCGAGAGCATGGGCCCGATCCAGGACCGCACGCGCGAACACCTGGGCACCACCGACAAGGTGGTGATGGCGAACCGCCGCATGCTGCTGCAGGCCATCGACGCTGTGGAGCAAGGCGGCACCGCCCCCGGCGTGGCCGACCCCGCCTTGCACGGCGCCATTGCCGGCCCCGACACGGTGGACGGCATCGCCCCCGCGCAGGGCTGGGAAACCTGGTGGCAGGACGCGGTGCGCGAGAAGCGCGAAGGCGCGCCCTGGCACCAGAAGGCCTCCGCCGAGGAAACGGCGGGCGCCAAATGACGTCGTTCGCCCAACGCTGCGGCCTCGAATCCCCCGAACGCGACGCCGAATGCCGGCGCGTGGCCCAACTCATTGAAGCCAGCGGCATCGAGCTGGTGCGCTTCGGCTGGGGCGACGCCCACGGCATGCTGCGCGGCAAGACGCTCACCGCCAAGGCAGCGCTGCGCGCGCTGAACGACGGCGTGGGCATGGTGGGCACGCTGATGCTCAAGGACACGGCCGACCGCACGGCCTGGAAGGTGTTCGAGCCCGGTGGCGCCGACGGCCTGCCCGGCTTCGCCGGCGCGGCCAACCTCATGCTCATGCCCGATCCGCAGAGTTTCACCGTGCTGCCCTGGCTGGAGCGCACCGGCTGGCTGCGCTGCCAGCCCTGGTTCGCCGACGGCACGCCGGTGCCGCTGGACGCGCGCGGCATGCTGCAGACCGCGCTGGCCAAACTGGGCCAGGCCGGCTACGGCCTCAAGACCGGGCTGGAGGTGGAATTCCACATCTACCGCATCACCGACACCCGCCCTCAGCTCGACCCCGAACTCGCGGCCTGGCCCGGCCTGCCGCCCACGGTGGAGATGATCCACCCCGGCTACAACCTGCAGGCCGAGGCCATGGGCGACATGAGCGACGAGCCGCTGCGCATCGTGCAGCGCACCGCGCAGGCTTTGGGCCTGCCGCTGCAGTCGCTGGAGATCGAACTCGGCCCGAGCCAGGTGGAAGCGGTGTTCGACGCCACCGACGCCCTCACCGCCGCCGACCAGATGGTGCTGTTCCGCAACGGTGTGCGCCAGGCGCTGCGGCGCGCGGGATACCACGCCACCTTCATGTGCCGCCCGCCGTTCCCCAACATCATGTCCAGCGGCTGGCACCTGCACCAGTCGCTGGTGGACCTGCGGACCGGCCGCAACGCCTGCGTGCGCGACACGCCCGCACCCGGCACCACCCGCACCGACGCCACGCACACGCTGTCCGGGGCGGGCGCGCACTGGCTTGCCGGCCTGCTGTCGCACGCGCGCGGCATGACGGTGCTGTGCACGCCCACCATCAACGGCTTTGCCCGCTTCCGGCCCAACGCGCTCGCGCCGCAGGCCGCGCTGTGGGGGCAGGACAACCGGGGCGCCATGCTGCGCGTGGTGGGTGCGGCCGGCGACAACGCCACCCGCATCGAGAACCGCGTGGGTGAGCCCGCCGCCAACCCCTACCTCTACATGGCCGCGCAGATCCACGCCGGACTCGACGGCCTGGCCCGCGCCACGCTGCCGCCGCCCGCGAGCGAATCGCCCTACGCGGCCGACAACCAGAAGCTGCCCTCTTCGCTGGGTGAAGGCCTGGATGCGCTGCGCGCCGACAGCGCGCTGTGCGCAGCGCTGGGTGACGACTTCGTGCGCTACTTCTGCCGCATCAAGCAAAGCGAGATCGACCGCCACGCGCAAGCCGAAGACAAGACCGACTTCGAGCGCCGCGAGTACTTCGCCAGGACTTGAGCCCGCCCATGATCTCGATCCGATTCCTCAACGCCGATGGCACGGTGCAGGCCATCCAGGCCGAGCCCGGCCAGAGCCTGATGAAGGCCGCGGTGGACGCGAACATCCAGGGCGTCGAGGCCGACTGCGGCGGCAGCCTCACCTGCGCCACCTGCCACGTGATGATCGGGGCGCCCTGGGCCGCCATGCTGAGCACCCCGGTGCCCGACGAGATCGACATGCTGGACTTCGCGTCCAGCCCGGTGGAGGCTGACAGCCGCCTGAGTTGCCAGATCAAGCTCACGCCGGAGATGGATGGCATGGAGGTCCGGCTGCCCGCGTCCCAGCATTGAGGACGCACCGAAAGGCGGTCTGCGCCCATGGCACACTGGTGATCTTCGATTCCAACAAAACCATCCGCCATGCCAGACACCTCCTACCTCTTTGCCCCCCCGGCCACCGTGAGCGTGCCCGTGGTCGGGCGTGCCGAGCGCTTCCCCGTGCACCGCATCTACTGCGTAGGCCGCAACTACGAAGAGCACGCCAAGGAGATGGGCTTCACCGGCCGCGAGCCGCCCTTCTTCTTCCTCAAGCCGGCCGATGCCATCGTGGTCGCCGAGGCAGGCCAGACCGCGTCCATGCCCTACCCCAGCCTCACCGGCAACCTGCACCACGAGATCGAACTCGTGGTGGCCATCGGCGTGGGCGGCAAGAACATCAAAGCCGCCGATGCCGCGAAGCACATCTGGGGTTATGCCGTGGGCCTGGACATGACGCGCCGCGACCTGCAGAACGACATGAAGAAGCAGGGCCGCCCCTGGTGCATCGGCAAGGCCTACGACCAGTCCGCGCCCATCGGCCCCATCACCCCGGCCGCGCAGGCCGGCAACGTGAACGAGGCGCCGATCTGGTTGCAGGTCAATGGCGCGGACCGCCAGCGCAGCACCGTGGCCAAGCTGATCTGGAATGTGGCCGAGACCATCGAACACCTGTCGGCCGCCTGGGAACTGCAACCCGGCGACCTGATCTACACCGGCACGCCCGAAGGCGTGGCAGCGGTGGTGAGCGGCGACACCCTGCACGGCGGCGTGGACGGCCTCACGCCCGTTTCGGTGCGCGTGGTGTGAGAACGTGACGCAGGTCGCATCCGAGGGTTAGACCTCTCACGAAAACGACCTGGCCTGACATATGCTTTTCCCGTTTTTCTTTGACCCCAGGAGACTTTCAACATGATTCAACGCAGAACCCTGCTCCAGTCCGGTGCGGCCGTGGCCCTCGGCGCACCCGCGCTCACAGGCTTCGCCCAACAAAGCGTCACGCTCAAGTTCCACACGTTCATGGCGCCTCAGTCCAACGTGTACATCAACATGCACAAGGCATGGATGGACAAGGTCGAGAAGGAATCCGGCGGCCGGATCAAGTTCGAAGGTTATCCCGCCATGCAACTGGGCGGCACGCCCGTGCAGCTGTTCGACCAGGCCCGCGACGGCGTGGTGGACATCGTCTGGACCCTGCCGGGCAACACCCCGGGCCGCTTCCCGCGCACCGAAGTGTTCGAGCTGCCGTTCATGATGAACAACGCCGAAGCCACCTCCAGGGCCTTCTGGGAGTACATCACCACGATGGCCCCCGACGAGTACAAGGAAGTGCAGCCGATCGCCCTGCAGGTGCACGGCCCCGGCATGTTCCACATGCGCAGCAAGCAGATCAAGACCGCGGAAGACCTGCGCGGCTCCAAGGTGCGCGGCCCGACCCGCCAGATCACCAAGATGCTGGGCTACCTCGGCGCCATCCCCGTGGGCATGCCGCTGCCGCAGATCCCCGATGCGCTCTCCAAGGGCGTGATCGACGGCTGCGTGATCCCCTGGGAAGTGGTGCCCTCGGTCAAGGTGCACGAGCTCACCAAGTTCCACAGCGAGTTCGACCCCGCTGGCGGCGCGCTCTACACCACCACCTTCGTGATGGGCATGAACCGCAACAAGTACGCCTCGCTGCCGCCCGACCTCAAGGCCGTCATCGACAAGAACTCGGGCATCGAGACCTCCGGCTGGCTGGGCAAGGTGCAGCAGGCCGGCGATGCGCCCGGCCGTGAAGCCGCCGTCAAGCAGGGCAACACCATCTACACCATCCCCTCGGCCGAAGCGCAGGAATTCAAGCGCAAGGCGCGCCTGGTGGAAGTGGAGTGGGTGCAGGACATGGACAAGCGCGGCTTCGACGGCAAGAAGCTGCTCGAAACCGCCAAGGCCCTGATCGCCAAGCACGGCAAGAAGGCCTGAGCCTTCATCACGCAAAGAACCGGGCTGTCGCCCGGTTTTTTTTGCCCACCCGAAGCGAGCGAACCTTCCAGAACGCCGCAGATCCGGCTCTGCCAGTCTGCCAGCGTTGCCCCCTTGAGGGGGAGGCGCGCAGCGCTGCAGGGGTGGGTTCTCTTACACTGCCGCGATGCTGCGCACACCCCCCAAACACTGCCGCAACTGCGGCACCGCCGTCGACATGCGCCTGCCCGACGACGGCGACACCAAGATCCGCGCCGTCTGCCCCACCTGCCACACGGTGCACTACGAGAACCCGCTCAACGTTGTCGGCACCGTGCCGGTGTGGGGCGAGACGGGCGAGTACGTGCTGCTCTGCAAGCGCAACATCGAACCGCGCTGGGGCAAATGGACGCTGCCGGCCGGCTTCATGGAGCTCGGTGAAACCACCGCCGAAGGCGCGGCCCGCGAGACCGACGAAGAAGCCGGCGCGCAGTTCGAACTCGGCGACATCTTCACGCTGATGAACGTGGCGCGCGTGGGCCAGGTGCACATCTACTACCGCGCCCGGCTGCTGAGCGACCGCTTCGACCCCGGCCACGAAACCATCGAGGCACGGCTGTTCACCGAAGACCAGATTCCCTGGGACGAGATCGCCTTCCGCACCGTCAAGGAAACGCTGGAACACTACTTCGCCGATCGCCGGCAGGGCCGCTTCGGCTTCCACGCCTTCGACATCGCCTGAGCAGCGGCATGGGCTCGGCACGCGACTGGCCCCTGGTGCTGCGTCTGGGCACGGCGCAGACGCTGGCCTGGGCCTCCACCTACTACCTGCCGGCCCTGCTGGCCGCACCCATGGCCCGGGGCTTGGGCGTGCCGGCGTCCCACGTCTGGGGCGCGGTCACGGCCGCGATGCTGCTGGCCGCGGCGCTGGGCCCCTGGGCCGGCCGCGCCATCGACCGCTGGGGTGGTCGCCCGGTGCTCACGGGCACCAGCCTGCTCGCCGCTGCGGGCCTGGCGGTGCTGTCGCAAGCGCAGGGCACGGCGGGGCTGGTGCTGGGCTGGCTGTTGCTGGGCATCGTCATGGGCGGCGGCCTGTACGACGCCGCCTTTGCCGCGCTGGTGCGGCTCAAGGGACATGTCGCCCGCGCGTCCATCACGGGGATCACGCTGCTGGGCGGCTTCGCCAGCGCCGTGGGTTGGCCGCTCAGCGGCTGGATGGGCACCGCCTGGGGCTGGCGCGGTGCCTGCCTGGGCTGGGCCGGGCTGCACCTGTTGCT
>JAGKSX010000064.1 GCA_018993155.1 Hydrogenophaga sp. | reverse complement strand
CCTGGATGCGCCGGCCCGCGCCGAGCGGGTTGGCCGCGCCGAAGTTGCTCACGATGGGAATGCGGTGCGCCAGGCAGCGCGCGAGCACGGGCCGCACCAGCTCGTCCAGCATGGGCTCGAAGCCACCGTCCGGGTCCTGCAGGCGCGCCAGTTGCGCCAGCGCCAGCGTGCGCTCGGCCAGGGTTTCGAAGATCAGGCAGGCCGGGCCACCGGTCTGGATGAGCGCATCGACCACCGGCCCGGCGGCGTCGGTGCGGTCGCCGGAGAAGCCGGCGGCCGAGCCCACGTGAATCACCGTTGTGTTTGCCATGTCGCGCACTGTAGGCGCCGGGCACTCATCCTGTGAAACTCAAACTTCAGATATATTGATCTGAAATGCAGATCAATCTGTCCACCCGCGAACTGCGCGCCTTCGTGGCATTGGCCGAGCAGCGCAACTTCACCCGCGCGGCTTCGCTGTGCCACCTGTCCCAGCCCGCGTTCTCCGCGCTCATCCAGTCGCTGGAAGCCAACCTGGGTGGCCGCCTGTTCGAGCGCACCACGCGGCACGTCGAGCTCACCGCCGAGGGCGAGGCCTTTCTGGACGCCGCGTTGCGCCTGCTCAAGGACACCGACACCGCCATCGAAGGGGTGCGCGACCACGTGGCGCGACGCCGGGGCCGGGTGGCGATCGCCATCCTGCCCTCGCTCGCGGCCGGCTGGTTGCCGCCCCTGCTCGCGCGCTTCCACCAGGCGCACCCCGGCATTGAACTCGACGTGGCCGACGTGCTGTCCGACGAATGCCTGGAGCGGGTGCGCGCCGGCCGGGCGGACTTCGCCCTGGCCTCATCGCGCACCGACGCGGCCGAGCTGCACACCGAGCGCTTCTGCTCGGACGATTTCCATGTGGTGTTTCCCGCGGGCCACGCGCTCGCGGCCGGTGCGGGCGCGGTGCGCCTGGCCGAGCTGCATGCCTTCCCGATGGTGCAGCTGGCCCGTTCCAGCAGCGTGCGCCAGTACGTCGAGGCCGCGATCTATCCGCACCGCATGCGCACGGTGATGGAGCTGGAGCAGCTCAGCACCGTGGCCGGCATGGTGCGCGCGGGCCTGGGCATCACCATCGTGCCCTCGCTCACGCTGTTCCACTTCGAGCAGCCCGGGTTGGGCGCGCGCCAGATCAGGTCGGCCGGGCTGAAGCGGCAGGTGTTCCTGGTGCGCCGCGCGGACCGAGCGCTGTCCTCGGCGGCGCAGGGGCTTCACAGCCTGCTGATGAAGCACCGGCCGTCGTGAGGGCGGGCGCAGACAGGCCTCGCCATGGTGGAGGGGCGAGGTTTTCTCTCAATCGTGTCCTCGGTGTGGTTTCCGCTTCAACAGTCTGAATGCGGTACGGGTGGATTGGTCCTCAAACTTGGGGATTCAAATTCCGAAGGCTCCGCCCTAAGCTGCCCTCCATCGTCTCGTTGCAGACGAGATCCTCAGAGGAGGTGCGCCATGGTTGTGGATCGCCGGTCGTTGCTCGGGTCACTGGTGGGTGGTTTGCTTGCCTCGACAGCGTCGCGCGCGTTGAGCTTCCAGCCACCGAGTTGCCAGGCGCACAAGCCCTCAGACAGGCTGGTGGTGGACGTGCATTGCCATATTCTGAATGTGAGGGATGTCGACAGGGATGCGTTCGTCAAACGCAGAATTCTGGAGCTGGACGAAAACCGATCCATTGGCGCCTTGGTGGTCAGTGCATTTGCTCAACTGGGGTATGCCAGCGCTTACCTGAACACCCACACCATGGCCAGTGAGCTTGAGTTCATCGCCAGAAACCAGAAGACCTGGCTCCGCCAACCCGAGGCCTTTTGTCTTCCAGGACCGAAGGATCGCACCAAGGTGTTTGGCACCGAGTACGAGTTTTCATCGCCGAGTGGAGGCGCCAAACCGTTGGCGGGAATGATGAACGGTCGCCTGGCCAACACGGTCCGGATGATGCATGAGTACCCAACGGTCGATCTGTTCACCCCATCCATGGTGGACTTCTACGAAGGTGCTGAAAACTGGTACTCGGAAAACGACACGATGTCGGTGGTCTACGAAAGAATCAGTCAGGCCACCTTCGGCAGGATCTTGCCCATGGTGTCCTTCCATCCGCAACGCCAGGCAGACTTGCAGCATCGCGAGGAAAGACTGACGCCATTGGGCCTGGTGAAGAAGTCGATCAAGGACAGGAACTTTGTTGGCGTGAAGCTGCATCCCTCGGTGGGTTATGGGCCCGGTGGGAATGCCAAGCTGGCTTGTCCCAACTCGAAGCGGAACCGAAGCGTCCAGGTCGATCAATACCGCAAACGGTACGGCGATCGTCTGGACAGGGCGCTGTGGGAGCTGTTCGAGTACTGCGCAGACAACGAGGTGCCCATCCTGACGCATGGAAGTCCTGGCATACCGGCCTATGCAGCGTGCATGAAGCCTGAAGGGGTGGCGCCCGAGGAGTGGCTATACGCCCCCTTGCAGTGGGCCGCTGTGCTGGAGCAGATGAAACGCCGCAATCCCGCCAAACCATTGCGCATCTGCCTGGGACATTTCGGTGGTGCATTTTCCAGTCACAGCTATTGGCATCCCTGGATGAACAACTTGCTTCAGGCCATGTCCGACCATCCTTCGCTCTACGCCGACCTCTCGATCCAGTCTGGTCTGTTCGACAGCGATTCGGGCCGCCGCAAGGCATTGCGCTCCCAGTTCACCAAGCTGTATGAGGACAACAAAGTGTTGTCGCAACAGAGCATTTACGGTTCCGATTGGCACATGGCCGAGGTGGCAACGATCGGGCCGGCGTACTTGACGGACTTGGTGGAGCTGGTTCCGGCGTCCAGCCGGAACAGGGTGTTCGGCCTGAATGCCGCTGAGTTTCTGGGACTCCAGAAGGGGCGTGCGAACAGGGCGCGCATTCAAGACTACATGCGCTGGCTGGAAAAGAAAGGCCGCATGCCTGCGGGATACCAGCCCGCGTGGATGAGCAAAGTGGATGCGTCGACTTGAGTCTTCGCGTTGGCCTCGCCTTGCGGGGGAGGCGTTTGCCTGTTCAACCCAGCTCGGCCAGCCCCGGGTTGAACACCCCCTCCCACGGGTGCCCGTCCGGGTCCTGGAAGTGGCCGGCGTAACCGCCGTAGAAGGTCTCTTGCGCGGGCTTGACGATCCGCGCGCCGGCTTCGGTGGCCTGCCGCATCACGGCGTCCACCGCCTCGCGCGAGTCCACGTTGTGGCCCAGCGAGAGTTCCAGCGCGCTCGACGCCTGCGCGGTGGGCGAGAGCAGCGGCAGGCCGGTGTCGGCCGCCAGGCTGCGGCGCGGCCAGAGCGCGAGCTTCAGGCCGGCCTGCAAATTGAAGAAAGCCACGGCGCCGTTCTCGAACTCGGTGCCGATGATGCCCTTGGTGGCCAGGCCCAGGCCGTCGCGGTAGAACGCCACCGCGCGTTCGAGGTCGTCCACGCCGAGGGTGATGACGGTGATGCGGGGTTGCATGGCCAGGGCGCCCTTCAGCGGCGCAGCTTGTAGCCGGTGCGGAACACCCACCAGATGAAACCCAGGCACAGCGCCATGAACACCAGCGTCATGCCCGTGCTCACGGCGATGTGCACGTCGGCCACGCCGTAGAAGGCCCAGCGGAAACCGCTGATGAGGTAGACCACCGGGTTGACCAGCGAGACCGTCTGCCACAGCGGCGGCAGCATGTTGATGGAGTAGAACGCGCCACCCAGAAAGGTCAGCGGCGTCACCACCAGCAGCGGGATCACCTGCAGCTTCTGGAAGTTGTCGGCCCACAGGCCGATGATGAAACCGAACAGGCTGAAGGTGACGGCGGTGAGCAGCAGGAAGCCGAGCATCCACACGGGGTGCGCGATGTGGTACGGCACGAACACGCGCGCCGTGAGCAGGATCAGCAGGCCCAGCATCACGGACTTGGTGGCCGCCGCGCCCACGTAGCCCAGCAGCACCTCGATCCACGACACCGGGGCCGACAGCAACTCGTAGATCGTGCCCGACCACTTGGGCATGTAGATGCCGAACGAGGCGTTGGAAATGCTCTCGCTCAGCAGCGACAGCATGACCAGGCCGGGGATGATGAAGGCGCCGTAGGTGACGCCGTCGATGTCACCCATGCGCGAGCCGATGGCGGTACCGAAGACGATGAAATACAGCGAGGTGGTGAGCACCGGGGCGAGGATGCTCTGCGTGATGGTGCGGAAGGTGCGCGCCATCTCGAAGCGGTAGATGGCCTTGATGCCGTGGATGTTCAATGACATGGGAAAACCTCCGTGCTGCGCACTGCGGTGCGATCACCTTCGGGCGGCCGTGCGGTGATCATGCGCGGGCCTCCTGTTTCTTGTGGACGAGGCTCACGAAGATGTCTTCGAGCGAGCTTTCGCTGGACTGCAGGTCCTTGAAGTCGATGCCCTGCGCATGCAGCGTGCGCAGCAGCTCGGCGATGCCGGTCTCGTCCTTCTGGGTGTCGAAGGTGTAGGTGAGCGTGTGGCCGGCGCCGGCGAGTTCGAGTGGCCAGCGCGCGAGCGCCTCGGGCACGCGCTCCAGCGGTTGCTGCAGCGTGATCGTGAGCTGCTTCTTGCCGAGCTTGCGCATCAGCACGTCCTTGTCTTCCACCACGATGAGTTCACCCTGGTTGATGACGCCGATGCGGTCGGCCATGTCCTCGGCTTCCTCGATGTAGTGCGTGGTCAGGATGATGGTGGTGCCGCGGTCGCGCAGCTCGCGCACCATGCGCCACATGTCGTGCCGCAGCTCCACGTCCACACCCGCGCTGGGCTCGTCGAGGAACAGTATCTTGGGCTCGTGCGACAGCGCCTTGGCGATCAGCACGCGCCGCTTCATGCCACCCGAGAGCGTGAGGATCTTGTTGTCCTTCTTGTCCCAGAGCGAGAGGTCGCGCAGCACCTTCTCGATGTAGACCGGGTCGGGCGCCTTGCCGAACAGGCCCCGGCTGAAGCTCACCGTGGCCCAGACGGATTCGAAGGCGTCGGTGTGCAGTTCCTGCGGCACCAGACCGATGGCGGCGCGTGCCGCACGGTAGTCGCGCACGGTGTCGTGCCCATCGGCGATCACCACGCCTTCGCTCGCATTCGCGATGCCGCAGACGATGCTGATGAGCGTGGTCTTGCCCGCGCCGTTGGGTCCGAGCAGGGCGAAGATCTCGCCTCGGCGGATGTCGAGATCGACGCGCTTGAGTGCCTGGAAACCGCCCGCGTAGGTCTTGCTCACGCCGCGCACGGACACGATGGGGTCGGCGGTGTTCACCGCCTGGGAAGAAAGGGACATGGAGCCTCCTGAAGCGCCACACTCTAGCACTGTTTTTGTGTACAGTGGTCGTCCCATGCCGAACGTCCACATTCCGATTCAGGCCATCAAGGGCCGGGGCATCAGCCACCAGCAGCCGCACCGCTTCCTGCGCGACGAGCGCCAGGCGTTCGACGATGGCTGGGGGGCGCTGGACGAAGCCGCGATCGCGAGCGGCGAAGCGCCGCCCCCGGCCACGGAAGTCACCTGGGAAGACTGCAAGAGCGCGATCACGAAGAACGACTCGCCTGACGTGGGCTTTACCATGGGCCTCAACCCCTACCGGGGCTGCGAGCACGGCTGCACCTACTGCTATGCGCGGCCCACGCACAGCTACCTCAACCTCTCGCCCGGGCTGGACTTCGAGACGAAGATCATCGCCAAGCGCAACCTCGCCGAGGTGCTGCGGCGCGAACTCGCCAGCCCGCGCCACGTGCCCGGCCTGCTGGCCATCGGCACCGTGACCGACGCCTACCAGCCCGTCGAGCGCGAACTCCGCCTCACCCGGGCCGCGCTCGAGGTGCTGGCGCAGGCGAAGCACCCACTGGCCATCGTCACCAAGGGCAGCGGCGTGGAGCGCGACATCGACATCCTCGCGCCCCTGGCCGCGCAAGGCCTGGCGGCGGTCTACGTCACCATCACCTCGCTCGACGGCAAGCTCGCCCGCGCGCTGGAGCCGCGCGCGGCCGCGCCGCACCGGCGCCTGCGCATCCTGCGCACGCTGGCCGACGCGGGCATTCCTGTGGGCGTGAGCGTGGCGCCGCAGATCCCCTTCATCACCGACGACATGGAGCAGGTTCTCGAAGCCGCGTGGGACGCCGGCGCGCGCCGCGCCTTCTACACCGTGCTGCGCCTGCCGTGGGAACTGAGCCCGATGTTCCGCCAGTGGCTGGACCTGCACTACCCGGACCGCGCCCTGCGCGTGATGGCGCGCGTGCAGGAAATGCGCGGCGGCAAGGACTACGACGCGGACTTTGCTCAGCGCATGCGCGGCAGCGGCATCTGGGCCGACCTGATCCGCCAGCGCTTCGACAAGACCTGCGCGCGCCTGGGCTTCAACACCGAACGCGAGCCGCTGGACACCTCGCAGTTCAAGCCACAGGCGCTGCGCGCGCAGCAGGAACTGTTCTAGCGGGGCATGACGCGCTTCGGCGCTTGAGGCGCTGAAGTGTTGCGGCCTCCCGACACCGCAGCGTCCTCTTTCTGACTTTCCATTGCGGGTGCCTATGCGTTCTGGCAGCGTGCGGCTGAGATGGGTTCCATGGAGTCGCAGGCATTCATCGGCAACAAGCTGCGGGGCAATCACGATGAGCCACCGTCTTTCTGGGGCAACTGGCCTGTGGCTCGCACGATGATGGAATGTTCACTGGCCCAAGGATTTGGCCCGGCTGCCTATGACCTTGGCGCCATGCTAGATGCACACGCTGAGACATCGAATGACTACCGGCATGCGCTTGAAGTTTTGCACGAAGGCGTGAGGCTTGGCCATCAGGAATCCGCCAACTATCTATTCGCATCGTTTCATGGGGGTGACCCTATCGTCGGTCGTGCCAAAGACCCTTTCCGAGCCCGTCGCTACAAGGCCATCTCCGAACGCCTGCGCCTGGACCACCACCTCAAGCTGCCCAACCTGGACCGCGTGCTGCCCCTGCCACCCGCTTCCTTACCGCACTGGAACAGCGACCCCGACACCCTCATCGACGCCGCCAACGGTGCGCGTATCCCGTCGCGGCCCTAGATCGCCACACCCGATCGCGTCAGCCCCAGAAGCTCAGAGGGCCTGCACCAACTCCGGCGCCGCCGCCAGGTACTCCGTCGCCCGTCGCTTGGCGCGGATGTCGTCGTACACGCGCTGCGCCTGGGCCGGCGTCATCTTCAGTGCGACCGCGAGTTCTTCGGCCGAACGGCCGTGTTCCAGCGCCCACAGCGCGATGTCCATCTGCGCGTACGGCAGCGCGAAGTAGAACTCGTCCTGGCCCTGCGGCAGGGTGTAGGTGTCGGTCGTGGGCACGGCGTTGCAGATCGCGTCGGGCAGGCCGAGGTGGCGCGCCATGGCGTAGACCTGGGTCTTGTAGAGGTGCGCGATCGGCTTGAGATCGGCCGAGCCGTCGCCGTTCTTCACGAAGAAGCCCTGGTCGTATTCCAGCCGGTTGGGCGTGCCGACCACAGCGTAGTTGAGCCGGTCGGCGTGGTAGTAGTCCATGGTCTTGCGCACGCGCTGCTTGAAGTTCGTGGCGGCCACGATCTGCAGGTATTCGCGCAGCGGCAGGCGCACGCTTTGCTGTTCACCGTCGGGCGATTGCACGACGAGCTTGAAGAAGTTGATGCCGCCTTCCACACCGCCGGCGATCACGATCTTGTTCTTCCAGCCTTCGCCGTACGCGGGCACCACGCGGCGGATGGCTTCGTCGCGCTGCTGGTAGCAGCCCAGGGCTTCGAGCGCGGGCGCGATGTCGTGCACCTGGTATTCGATGCCCAGGTGCTCGGCCAGTTGCCGGCCGCGCTCGGTGCTGAAGCCGCTGGAGTCGCGCTCGGGCAGCAGCAGGCCGAACACCTTCCTGGCGCCCAGCGCGCGCACCGACAGTGCGGCGCACACCGAGCTGTCGATGCCACCGCTGATGGCCACCACCAGGCCGCGCCGGCGCAGCTTCTGCGTGAGCACCTGGGGGATCCATTGCGAGATGCGCGCGAGTTCGGCCTCGCAGTCCAGCGCCAGGGACTCGGGGCCCAGGGGCACGGCGCTCATTGGGAAACCTCCGCGCAGCGCGCTGCGGTGCGAGCGCCTTCGGGCGGTCGTGCGGCGCTCATCAGACCACCCCTTGCTGTTTGCGCTGCACAAAAGCCTCGATGGCGTTGAGCGAATCGAGGTTCTCCGGCACCATCTCGTCGTCCCCGATCTTGAAGCCGTAGGTCTCTTCCAGGTGCGCCACCAGCTCCAGGAAGCCGGTGGAGTCCAGCACCTGGTGCTCGAGGAAGGAGTCGTCGTCGCTGGGCGAGACGGCGCCCGCGCCGAGCAGGAAGTTCTCTTCGATGTAGCGCCGCACGTCGGCTTTGATGGTGCTCATGGATGGGGTTCCGTTGGGGGTTGCAGGTTTGAAAGAGGAAACATCAGGCCAGATCGCGCCGCCGCAGCTTGCCGGACTCGGTGAGCGGCAGCTCGTCGACGAAGGCCACGGTCTTGGGCGCCATCCAGCTCTCCAGCCGGGCCAGGCAGTGGCGGATGATCTCGCGTTCGCTCAGCGTCGCGCCCTCATGCAGGCGCACGAAGGCTTTCACGGCCAGGCCCAGGCGTTCGTCGGGCGTGCTGGTGACGGCGGCTTCGCGCACGCCGGGCAGTTCGCAGATGGCGTGTTCCACCTCCAGCGGGTAGACCTTTTCGCCGCGCGACTTGAACATGTCATCGGTGCGGCCCACGCAGTAGAGCCAACCGTCGGCATCGCTGCGGAAGACGTCGCCGGTGCGCAGGGTGTTCTCGCCCGGGCGCGGGCCGGGCGAGAGGCGGCTGGGCTGGCCGACGGGCGCGTTCCAGTAGCCCGCGCTCACGTGGGCACCGCACACCACCAGCTCGCCGGTGCTGCCATGGGGCAGGCGCTGGCCGCTCTCGTCTTCCAGCCAGTGTTCCTGGTGCGGGATGCCGCGCCCCACGCTCTCGGGCCGTGTGTCCACTTCCTCGTGCGGCAGGTAGCTCGCGCGCATGCATTCGGTGAGGCCGTACATCAACAGCAGCCGCGCGTGCGGCAGGCGCTCGCGCAACTGCGCGGTGTGCGCGGCGGGCAGGGCGGCGGCGGCGTTGGTGATGAGGCGCAGGGCGCTCAGGTCGTGTGCGGCGAGGTCCAGCGCGAGCAGGCTGGCCCACAGCGTGGGCACGCCGGGGAACACGGTGACGCGCTGCGCGGCGAGCCGCTGCAGCAAGCGCATGGGAAAGGCGGCGCTGTTCTCCAGCACCAGCGTGGCGCCGATGCCCAGTCCCATGAGCACGTGGTACAGGCCGTAGCTGAAGGTGGGTGGCAGGGCCAGGCCGATCACGTCGTCGGGCCGCAGGTGCAGGTAGGCCTGCACCGCGCGCCAGGCCGCGAGCATGTTGGCGTGGCTGAGCATCACGCCCTTGGGCACGCCGGTGGTGCCTGAGGTGTAGATGAGGGTGGCGAGATCGCCGGCATGGGCGGGGCCGGCGTGGGCGCTGGCCTGGGTGGCGGGCTGCGGCCAGGGTGGTGCGGGGGTGTCGCCTCGTGCCCACACCAGAGGCGGCTGCGGCTGTGCGCCCACGGCCGCCGTCCACGCGGCGGCCAGCGAGGCCTGGGTGAGCAGGGCGCGCGCGCCGGTGTCGGCCAGCACGTGGGCGAGCTTGGCGGCCTTGGTCTGCGGCCCCAGGGGCACCACCACGGCGCCCAGCCGCCACACGGCGTGCAGCGCGGCCACGTAGTCCACGCCGCTGTCGAGCAGCAGCACCACGCGCTCGCCGGGGCCGATGCCGGCGGCGTGCAAGGCGTTCGCGACGCCGTTCACGCGCTCGTTCAGCTCGCGGTAGCTGACCTCGCGGTCGGCCACGACCACGGCGGTCTTGTCGGGCACTTCGAGGCAGCGCGCATCGAAGGCGCTGTGCACGAAGGGGCCGGGCAGGAAGGCCAGGGCGGTCATGGGAATACCTCGCCCTGCGGGCTGCGGTGCGAGCTTGCTTGGGAACGGCCCGGCGCGGCGCTCATACAGGTTCCAGCACAGGGGTGGCGGGCCGCACGAACTGCCCGTGCAGCAGCATGGTGGAGAGCACGCCCACGAAGGCCATGTTGTCGGCGAAGCCAATGGCGCGGCCGGCCGCGCACTTGGCACTGAGCCGGGCGACGGCGGGAGCATCGAACAGGCCGGCGTCGCGCACGCTGGCCTCGCTCAGCAGCTCGGCCACCCAGGGCAGGGGCTTGCCGGCCTCGAAGAAGCTGGCGCTGTCGGGCGAGCGGTACGGCTGCTTGGTGCGGCGGCCGATCTGCAGCGGCAGCTCGTGCGCGAAGGCTTTGCGCAGCAGCAGTTTCTCGCACAGGCCGCGCATTTTCAGGCGCGGCGGCAGTCGGCTGGCGAAGGCGATCACGCGCGGGTCGAGGAAGGGGTAGCGCCCTTCGATCGACGCGGCCATGGCCATGCGGTCGCCCTGCGCGGCCAGCAGGTAGCCGCTCATGAGCGTGTGCGCTTCCACGTACTGGTCGCGCGCCATCGGCAGCCACTGGTGGAAGTGGTCGGGCAGGCGCGCGCGCAGCTGGGCGGCCGGGTCGTGCCGCGCCAGGGCCTGCTGCTGTTCGGGCGTGAAGAATGCCCAGGCGCGCCGCGTGGTGGACAGGCGGGTCTGGTGCGCGAAGCTTGCGTCGTCGCCGGGCACGGTGCTGTCGGTGAAGAAGCGCTGCGACATCGCGTTGGAGCCGCCGGGCGAGCGCGCGAGCCAGGGGTAGAGCCGCTCGACCACGCGCGCGCGGCGCGGCGAGTCGGGCAGCTGCGCGACGAAGCGGCGGATCTTGGCCTCCTTGAACAGGTCGTAGCCGCCGAAGACCTCGTCAGCGCCTTCGCCGGTGAGCACCACCTTGTAGCCGGCGGCGCGCACGCTGTCGGCCAGGCGCAGCATAGGGGTGGGGGCGGTGCGCACCAGCGGGGTCTCGGCGTGCCACACGGTGCGCGCGAATTCGGCGGCGATGTGGTGCCGGCCGCAGCCGATGGACGAGTGCTGCGTGTTCAGGTGCCGCACCATGGCCTGCTGGTGCTCGCTTTCGTCGAACTCGGCGTCGTCGAAGGTGAGCGAGAAGCTGCGCAGCGGCGTGTCGGTGTGGCGGCGGATGATGGTGGTGAGGATGGACGAGTCCAGCCCGCCGCTGAGGTAGGCGCCCACCGGCACGTCCGCGCGCAGCTGCAGGCGCACCGCGTCCACCAGCAGGGCGTGCAGCTCGTCGGCCAGCGCGTCTTCGTCGACCGGCGCGAAGGGGTCGGTGAGGGGGAAGTCCCAGTCCCACCAGCGCGTGAGCGTCTCGCCCTGGGCGTCCACCACCAGGCAGTGGCCGGGCGGCAGGCAGTGGATGCCTTCGAAGGCCGAGTGCGGTGCGAGCGGTGCCCACCAGCCGAAGCTGGCCGCCAGGCCGGCGGGGTCGAGCCCGCGCGGGACCTCGGGCAGCGCGAACAGGGCCTTGGCTTCGGAGGCGAAGGCCAGCCGCGGGCCCACGCGCGTCCAGAACAGGGGGCGGATGCCCACGCCGTCGCGCGCCAGCAGCAGGCGCTGGCGCGGGCCGTCCCACAGGCCGAGAGCGAACTGCCCGTTCAGGCGCGACAGAAAGGCATCGCCCCAGGCCTGGTAGGCGTGCAGCAGCACCTCGGTGTCGGAGTCGGTGGCGAAGCGGTGGCCGGCCTGGCGCAGTTCTTCGCGCAGCTCGATGTAGTTGAAGATCTCGCCGTTGAAGACCAGCTGCACGCGGCCGTCCGCGCTGCCCATGGGCTGGGCGCCGCCTTCGGGGTCGATGATGGCCAGGCGCGCATGGGCCAGGCCGATCGGGCCTTCGACCCAGGTGCCCCGGCCGTCCGGGCCGCGGTGGCCCAGCGTGCCGATCATGGCGTCCAGCTCGGCCCGTTCGGGGGCACGCCGGGGGCTGAAGAGGCCAGCGATGCCGCACATGGTCAGGCCTTTTCGGCGTGTGGCGGCTCAGAGCGCATCGCTGTCGTCGCTCGCGTCGGTCAGGTCCCAGCGCGCCTTGGCCAGCCGTTTGGCCAGGGCCGTGTCGCGCGACTGCACGCCGCACAGGCGGCCGGCGTCGTCGCGCGAAGGCAGGAAGCCGGCGCGTGCGGCCACACGCTGTGTGAGGCTGTCCTGCAGGTTGAGGCGCACGCAGCTGCAGCGCCGGGCGGCGGCTTCGCGCACCGCGTCGTGCAGCAGGCCGAGCAGGGTGGCTTCGGTGTCGTGGTGCCAGTCGATCACGTGCAGCTCGGGTCGGCCTTTGTCGTCGACCTCCATGGCCCAGGCGATCAGGCCCACCACCTTGTTGTCCCGCCGTGCCACGCGCATCACGAGCGAACGCCGGGGGTTGCCCAGCAGCCGCTGCTGCAGGTAGCTGCTGTCGCGGCGCAGGTGCACGCTGGCCGGATCGAGGGTGTCGGGCACGGCCAGTGCCGGGTCGAGCCGGGTGGTGTTTTCCAGCGTGAGGCCGCGCGGCCGGTGGCGGCGCAGCGCGAGCCGGCGCAGGGCCAGGCCGCCGTTGGCCACGCGCATGGCCAGGGGCAGGCCGGCCACCGCCGGCCAGCGGCGGCGCACGAAGGGTGCGAGGTCCAGCGGGTGGGTGAAGGTCAGGCGCGAGGGCAGCGGCTCGAACATGCGGCGCACGATGCCGGCCGAGTTCTGGTTGGCGCCCACCGCGAGGGTGAAGTCGTACCGCGCGAGCATGGCCTGGTTGAGCCAGATGCCCAGGCCCGACTCCTGCGCCTCGGGCCGCACCAGCAGGTCCATCACCTGCGCGCCCGCGAGCCGCTGGCCGTCGTGCTCGACGCGCAGTTCCTCCACGCCGATGATGGCCAGCAGCCGGCCCTTGGCGCGCAGGCACCACAGGTCGCCGAAGCCGCCGCTGGCGCGCCCGAGCCGGTAGCGCCAGCGCAGGTAGGTGTCGTCGTCCCAGCTGCCGTTGAGGTGCTCGCGGCGCAGCGCGATGACCTCGGGCAGGTCGGCGAGCAGGGCCGGGTTCAGGCCGAGCTGCAGCGCCGTGGCGTCCAGCCCCAGGCTGCGCGCCACCAGCCGGCCGAGCTTCTCGTGCTCGGGCAGACGGGGGGCGGGCGCCACGGAGCGCCGCACATCAGGCGTTTTCACTCAGCACCCCGTGCACCTTGAGGAAGGCCAGCACATCGCCGATGCGGGTCATCTCGCGCGAGACCTCGGCGGTGAGCTCGATGCCGAAGCGCTCGTCGAGTTCGGCCATGAGCATGAGGGCGCCCATGGAGTCCCAGTCGTCGATGGCGTCGCGCTGCAGGTCGGCGTGCACGTCTTCCACGGGCAGGTTGAAGCAGTCCGCGAGCATGGCGAGGGCATCGCTCACGGAGACCTGGGTCTTGGCTGGTTCGCTCATCGGTGAAACCTCAGTTCAATGACGACAGGCCTTCGCCGTCGTCGTGCAGCAGCAGGGTCCGGTCGTCGATCTGGATCATGGCCGCGCCCCATGACAGGCCGACGCCATAGCCCAGCAGCATCCAGTGAAGCCGCTGCCCCGGCGCGGGCGGGGCGAGCCGGCGCGTCATGGCCACGGCCACCGAGGGGCCGCCGCAGTTGCCGCTGTCCTCGATCGACATCGGCACCCGGTCGTCCGGCAGTCCGCTCTTCTTCATCAGGTGTTTCATGATGAAGCGGTTGGACTGGTGGAACACGAAGGCGTCCACGTCGGCCACTGTCTTGCCCGCGAAGGCCAGCGTCTCGGCGATCAGCGGCGGCACGCGCTTGATGGTGAAGTTGAAGATGGCCGCGCCGTCCATTTCCAGGAAATGATGGCGCGGGTTGGCCGGCTCGCGGTCGCGGAAGGCGCCGCCGCGCAGGATCAGCCCGTTGGCGCCGCTGCCATCGGTGTGCAGCACGAACTGGCCGCCGGCCCCGGGCGTGCCGTCGAGCTCCAGCGCGGTGGCCGAGCCGGCGTCGCTGAACAGCAGCACCGTGGCCTGGTCTTCCGGGCTCACGAAGCGGCTGGGCGTTTCGCCGTGCAGCATCAGCACGCGCTGGTGGCCGCCGGCGCGCAGCATGGCGGCGGCGATGTACAGGCCATAGGGGTAGCCGGAGCAGCCCAGGCCGACGTCGAACGCAGCGCAGCTGTCGGGCAGGCCCAGGCGCTGCTGCAGCAGGCAGCTGGTGGAGGGCAGGAAGTGGTCGGGCGTCTGGGTGACGAAGATCAGCGCGCTCACCGTGTCGGGCGCCCAGCCCAGGCGCTCCATCAGCCGCGTGGCGGCGCGAAAGCACAGGTCGGCGGAGGTGATCGACGGGTCCACCACCCGGCGCTCGCGCACGCCGGCCATCGCCACCACCTTGCGCACGTCTTCCGGCGGGAAGCCCAGGGCCGGATCGAGGTTGTCCACGACCATCGGAGGCAGGCACGTGCTGATGCCTGCGATGCGGAAACCGCCGATGTTCGATTGGCTCACTCGACTTCCCTTGTTGAATCGGTCGCGTCCCGGGCGCGGAGTCCGGGCGCTGGTTGTGTACCCCGGCCAGTATACGGAAGGGCCCCGGGCCGAGGCGCCGCCCGGGCCCGGGGCCGGTCAAATGTCACAAAAGACGGGCCAGCGCGTCCTCCCGCCAGTGGTGCAGCGCGGTGTAGAAACCTTCCCAGACGCAGCCGTTGCAACCCCGCCCGCAGCAGGTGTCGGGCTCGGGCGGCGGCGGGCGCAGGGCGCTGTCCAGGTCCATGCCCCGGCGCAGCGCCAGGCCGCGCAGGTGGGCGATCAGCGCCTGCGCGGTGGGCAGGTCGGCCAGCGGCACGCCGGCCGGGTCGTGCCGCGTGAAGCGCGGTTGTTCGCGCCCCTCGAACGTGCCCACCTCCGCGAACATGGCCGCCGGCCGCACCCACAGGCCCCAGCCGCCGTAGAGCGCGCGGTACAGGGTCATGCCTTCCAGGGTCTCGCTGCAGCGCACGGTGTCCAGCACCTCGTACCAGCCGCCCTTGTAGTGGCGGTAGAGGCCAGGCGGCGGGGGGTTCAGCGGGGGCAGGTCGTCGTCGGTCATGGCGGGGAGTTTAGGCGCCGGCCTTGATCGGGATCGACGGCACCGGCACGTAGAACTCGCCGCCGGCGGCCTTGAACTCGGCCGATTTGCCGGCCATGCCTTTCTCGGCGTAGTCGCGCACGTCCTGCGTGATCTTCATCGAGCAGAACTTCGGCCCGCACATGCTGCAGAAGTGGGCTTCCTTGCTGCTGTCCTTGGGCAGGGTCTCGTCGTGGAAGTCGCGCGCGGTGTCCGGGTCAAGGCCCAGGTTGAACTGGTCGTGCCAGCGGAACTCGAAGCGCGCCTTGCTCATGGCGTCGTCGCGCGCGCGGGCGCCGGGGTGTCCTTTGGCGATGTCGGCCGCGTGCGCGGCGATCTTGTAGGCGATCAGGCCCTGCTTCACGTCGTCGCGGTCGGGCAGGCCCAGGTGCTCCTTGGGCGTGACGTAGCAGAGCATGGCCGTGCCCATCCAGCCGATCATGGCCGCACCGATGGCCGAGGCGATGTGGTCGTAGCCGGGCGCGATGTCGATGGTGAGCGGGCCCAGGGTGTAGAACGGGGCCTCGTGGCAGTGCTTGAGCTGCTCGTCCATGTTGGCCTGGACCAGGTGCATCGGCACGTGGCCCGGCCCTTCGATCATGGTCTGCACGTCGTGCTTCCACGCGGTCTGCGTGAGCTCGCCCAGGGTTTTCAATTCGGCGAACTGGGCCTCGTCGTTGGCGTCGGCCGCGCTGCCGGGGCGCAGGCCGTCGCCGAGCGAGAAGCTCACGTCGTAGGCCTTCATGATCTCGCAGATCTCGTCGAAGTGCGTGTAGAGAAAGCTCTCCTGGTGGTGCGTGATGCACCACTTGGCCATGATGGAGCCGCCGCGCGAGACGATGCCGGTGCGGCGGTTCGCGGTGAGGTGGATGAAGGGCAGGCGCACGCCGGCGTGGATGGTGAAGTAGTCCACGCCCTGTTCGGCCTGCTCGATCAGCGTGTCGCGGTAGATCGCCCAGGTGAGGTCCTCGGCCACGCCGCCCACCTTCTCCAGCGCCTGGTAGATCGGCACCGTGCCGATGGGCACCGGCGAGTTGCGCACGATCCAGTCGCGCGTGGTGTGGATGTTGCGGCCGGTGGAGAGGTCCATCACGTTGTCCGCCCCCCAGCGGATCGCCCACACCAGCTTGTCCACTTCCTCCTCGATGCTGGAGGTGACGGCGGAGTTGCCGATGTTGGCGTTGACCTTGACGAGGAAGTTGCGGCCGATCGCCATCGGCTCGACCTCGGGGTGGTTGATGTTGGCCGGGATGATGGCGCGGCCGCGCGCCACTTCGTCGCGCACGAACTCGGGTGTGATGATCTCGGGTATGCGTGCGCCCATGGGGTTGCCGCGCAGGCGCGCTTCGCGCGCCGCGTCGCCCAGGTACTCGGCCATCCATTCGCGCTTGCCGTTCTCGCGCACGGCCACGTATTCCATCTCGGGCGTGACGATGCCGCGGCGCGCGTAGTGCATCTGCGTCACGTTCAGGCCGCTGCGCGCGCGGCGCGGCGTGCGCTGCAGGCCGGTGGCGGAGGCGCGCAAGGCCTCGATGCGTTCGGCATCCCGGGCTTCGTGCTTCACGCCGTCGTCCAGCGCCTGGCGCGCGCGGCCTTCGTAGCTCTCGGTGTCGCCACGCGCGGTGATCCACGCGCCGCGCACCTCGGGCAGGCCGCGCGTCACGTCGATCGCGGCCGTGGGCTCCGAGTACGGGCCCGAGGTGTCGTACACCACGACGCGCTCGCCGTTGGTGAGCGCGATCTCGCGCATGGGCACGTTCACGCCGGGCTGCTGGCCAGACACGTGGATCTTGCGGGAGGCGGGAAAGGGCTCGCGGCTGAGCGCGAGGGAGGCGGTGGGGATCTTGTCGGGGGCGTTCATGGTGGCGGTTTCCGGTTCCGGTGGATGGGCATGGATGAATGCTCCGGAGGACCGCCCCGGTGACCGCGTGCGCGGGCGCCGCCCTTCCGCCAGGGGAAGGGCCACACCCGCATGCCGCCGTGGGGCATGCGCTCTTCTTTCGCCGGTACTAACCGGATCAAGTTCACGGGTTCGGCCGTCAAGCCGTCTCAGCGCCGGACCCTTTCGAGCCCGTGCACCCCGGAGCAGGGGGGAGTGTACTCGGACACGCTTTGTCACAAGAACACGACAGAACAGCGATAGATTGCCCGGCAAGATCGATTCCTCAGAAAGGCAGGATGAGCACATGGACAAATCAATGATGAAGGGACTGGTCGTCGGCGGGCTCGCCACGGTCGTCATCGGCGCCAGCGGCGTCACCGGCTACCAGACGCTGATGAAACCCAAAGTCGCCGAGGTTGTCGAGGTGAAGGAAGTCATGGCCACCGTGGTCACGCCGCGCGAGCATTGCGAGGACGTGGCGGTGCAAAGGCAGGCCCCCGTGAAGGACCAGCACCGCATCGCCGGCACGGTGATCGGCGGCGTGGCCGGCGGCCTGCTGGGCAGCACCATCGGCGGTGGCAGCGGCAAGACGCTGGCGACCGTGGCCGGCGCCGCGGCGGGCGGCTATGCCGGCAACCAGGTGCAGAAGAACATGCAGCAGAAGGACACGGTCGCTTCGGTGGAGCGGCGCTGCAAGACGGTCAACGAAAAGACGCAGAAGCTCAGCGGCTACCAGGTGACCTACCGCCTGGACGGCAAGGACGGCACGGTGCGCACCTCGTTCAAGCCGGGCGCGACGCTGCCGGTGAAGGACGGCCAGGTGGTCACCACACCACCGCCCGACGCGAAGTCGTGAAGCCGGCGCGGCGCATTTGAAAAAGAATGCAACTCAGATCAGGATGTCGAACAGGTTGGAAAAGGTGTCCGTCCACGGCCGGAAACCCGGCCGGGGTTGCAGCACCTGAGCGCCCTGCAAGGCCGGTGGCAGGTGCGCCGCCTGTGTGGGGTTGACGAACACCACCCACGACGAGCGCCGGCAGAACGGGTCGCCGTGGCCCGAGGGCAGTTCCAGCAGCAAGGCCACCTTGCCCATGTCTTGCGCGGCCGAGGCCATGACCGGGCGCAGGTCCAGGTAGGTGTTGGTGATGTGCACCGCCAGCAGCCCATCGGGTTTCATGTGGCGCTGGTAGGCCTGGAAGGCCTCGAGCGTGAGCAGGTGGGTGGGAATCGAGTCGCCTGAAAACGCGTCCATGGCCAGCAGGTCGAAGGCCTGCGGGGTCTCGTGTTCCAGCATCAGGCGGCCGTCGCCCAGCACCGGCACGGTGCGCGCGGCGCTGTCGGCGAGGAAGCTGAAGTGCCGCCGCGCCAGGTCCAGCACCTGGTCGTTGATCTCGTACAGGCGCATCTCGTCGCCCGCGCGGCCGTACACCGCGAGCGTGCCCGCGCCCAGGCCCACCACGCCCAGCTTGCGGGGTCGGTCGGTGGGCAGGCTCAACAACGCGCGGCCGATGCCGGTGCGCTCGCAGTAGTAGGCGGTGGCGCGCCTGGGGTGGTTCAGGTACTGCTCGCCGTGCGTGATGCTGCCGTGCACCATCTTGCGGACCGGGCCCAGGCCGTCCTCGTCCACGCTCTGCTCGATGCGCGTCTGGCTGTAGAAGTTGCGCACCACCTCGGTGTAGCCCCGCACATCGTCCAGCGAGAGGCTGGCCAGGCGCGCGCCATAGAGCAGCAGCGCCAGCAGCAGGGCGGCGCGCCAGCGCGCGCGCAGCCCGGGCCAGAGCACCCGCACCACCAGCAGCGCGCACAGGAACAGGCCCAGCGGCAGTTCGAAGTAGGCGCTGAAGACCGCTGGCGCCACCAGGCCCACGAACAGGCCGCCCAGCGCGCCGCCCACCGAGAGCATCAGGTAGAACAGCGTGAGGTGGCGCAGCGGCGGGCGGCGGCGCACCAGTTCGCCATGGCAGACCATGCAGAACACGAACACCGCCGCGCACAGCAGCGCCACCAGCATGGGCACGTCCAGGCCCTGGTTCATTGCCACGTCGAGCGCCACGAAGGCCAGTGGCAACAGACTCAGGAAGAAGGGGCGCACGTAGTAGCGCGGCGCGTCGAAGCACAGGATGAAGCTCAGCAGGTACAGCGCCAGCGGCAGCACCCAGAGGAAGGGCACGGGCGCCACGTCCTGCGTGAGATGGCGGGTGATGGCCAGCAGCAGCGTGGAGGCGGTCGCCGCCAGGCCGACCCACAGCAGGCACTCGCGCCAGCCGGGGCGGGGCGCGTCTTCCAGCGGTGCGGCGTGGGCCTCGGCGCCGTTCTGCCGCCGCACCGTGTAACCGGCCGTGGCCACGCAGACCAGCACGAACAGCGCATACCCGGCCGACCAGACCCAGGCCTGCGGTGTCACCGCCAGCGCCGGCTCGACCAGCACCGGGTAGGACAGCAGCGCCAGCATGGACGCCAGGTTGGACAGCGCGTACAGCCGGTAGGGCTGCGCGCCGTGGGCCAGGAAGGCGCGCGCGTACCAGGCCTGCATCAGCGGGCCGGTGGTGGACAGCAGCAGGTAGGGCACACCCACCGTGGTGGCCAGCACGCCGAGCACGCTCCAGGTCGGGTGCGCCTGGGCGTCGAGCTTCCAGGAAGGATCGGCCACCACCGGCAGGGTGGCCAGGCTGAGCAGCAGCAGCGCGCCGTGCACCCAGGGCTGGCGCCGGGGGCTGAGCTTCTCGTGCACCCAGTGCACATAGGCATAGCCCAGCAGCAGCTCCACCTGGAAGAACACCATGCACAGCGTCCAGACCGAGGACGAACCACCGAACCACGGCAGGATCATCTTGGCCACGATGGGCTGGATCTGGAACAGCAGGAAAGCGGACAGGAAAACCGTGGCTGCGAACAGAGGCATGGTAGTGTGGTCCTGGTCGGCGGGATGCCGGAGTATGGCCGGGCGCGCGCAAAAGGAGTGACCACCATGAACAGTTTTGGCAGACGGGCGCAGGGCGAGCGCCTGGAGCGCATGCGCGCTTCGCCCCGGTGGGACGGCACGGGTTTTCGCAACCTGCACCCGGTGCTGCCCGGGCTGCGCGACCTGACGGTGCCCCGGCCCACGCTCAAGGAGTTCCTGAGCGCGGGCGACCGGCGCCTGCCGGGCGCCGCGCTGCCCTCGCTGGACCCGCGCGAACGCTGGGGCCGCCCGGCCCAGAGCGGCCTGCGCGCCACCTGGCTGGGGCATTCCACGGTGCTGATCGAGATCGACGGCCACCGGGTGCTGACCGACCCGGTGTGGGGCACGCGCGCCTCGCCGTTCCGCCTGCTCGGCCCCAAGCGCTTCCAGCCCGTGCCGCTGCGCCTGCGGCAGATGCCCGAGGTGGACGTGGTGGTGATCTCGCACGACCACTACGACCACCTGGACTACCCCACCATCCGCGCGCTCGCGCGCCACAGCCGCGTGCCCTTCGTCACCTCGCTGGGCGTGGGCGCGCACCTGCAGGCCTGGGGCGTGGCGGCCGAGCGCATCACCGAGCTGGACTGGTGGGACAGCCACCGCGTGCCCGGCACCGGCATCACGGTCACGGCGGCGCCGTCACAGCACTTTTCCGGCCGCAGCTTCAAGGACCGCAACGCCACGCTGTGGTCGTCGATGGTGATCGCCGGCGAGCGGCACCGCGTGTTCTTCAGCGGCGACACCGGCCTGACCACCGAGTACGCCGCGATCCGCGAGCGGCTCGGGCCGTTCGATCTGGTCATGCTGGAGGTGGGCGCCTTCCACCCCGCCTGGGGCGACATCCACCTCGGGCCGGCCAACGCCCTGAAGGCGCACGCGCTGCTGGGCGGCGGCGCCCTGCTGCCGGTGCACTGGGGCACCTTCAGCCTGGCCATGCACGCCTGGGACGAACCGGTGGAGACCCTGCTGCAGCTCGCGCAAGGGCAGGGCACCCCCTTGCTGATGCCCCGGCTGGGCGAGGCGGTGGAGCCGGCCCACCTGGAGGTGGTGGTGCCCTGGTGGCGCGGGTTGAATGCGGGCAGCGAAGCCGCGCCCGCACCGGCCGGGCCGCCGGCCCTCCAGCGGGATTTGCCCTGGCCCCTCGATTGAAGAAAGACCTCGCATGAACACCACCGTTGCCGGCCCCGATGGCCAACCCCGTTGCCGCTGGTGCGCCGCCGCGCCCGAGTTCTTTGCCTACCACGACCGGGAATGGGGCTTCCCGGTCGACGACGACCGCCGGCTGTTCGAGAAGCTGTGCCTGGAGAGTTTCCAGTCGGGCCTGAGCTGGCGCACCATCCTCGCCAAGCGCGAGAACTTCCGGGCCGCCTTCCACGGCTTCGATTTCGATCGCGTCGCCCGCTTCACGGCCAGGGACGTGGAGCGCCTGCTGGGCAACGAAGGCATCGTGCGCCACCGCGGCAAGATCGAGGCGGTGATCAACAACGCGCAGCGCGCGCAGGAGATGGTGAAAGCCGAGGGTTCGCTGGCCGCGTTCTTCTGGCGCTACGAACCCGATGAGGCCGGCCTGGGAACGCCGCAGACCGCCTCGACCTCGGAGGCCTCCGTGCGCCTCTCGAAGGACTTGAAGAAGCTGGGCTGGGCCTTCGTCGGCCCCACCACGGTGTTTGCCTTCATGCAGGCGATGGGCCTGATCAACGACCACGCCGAGGCCTGCGTGGTGCGCGCGCAGGCCGCGCAGGCACGCCGGCGCTTCAACAGGCCTTAGAGCGGGTCGGCCAGCAGCTTGGAGAGGGCCGCGATGTTGGCCGCGCTGGGCACCTGGGGCTTCATCTCGTCCTCTTCGGCCGTGGCGTTCTCGTGCGCCTGGATCGCATTGACCATGGCGTACTGGTTCTCCCACGACAGCGTCTTGCCCTCGGGGCAGAGATCGCGCACGGTGCCGAACCAGTAGTAGCCATCCTTGCCGCCGAACAGCGCGTCGATGCCGCCGGCATCGCCCGGCTTGAGGCCATGGGCGGCCAGGATGAGCTTGAGCTTGTGGTGCGAAACGGAATACTGCATGGGGTGGTCGCGGGGTGAGGGGTCGGCGATTGTACTGAAGGGCCGCCGCCCACGCTGTCACGCGATGCCGCAGGCCAGCAGGTAGCGCGGCTCGTTTTCCAGCACGTGGCCGTGCAGCAGGGTGCTGGCCTTCTCAGTGTCCTGGTCTTCCACCGCGTCCACCAGCACCTGGTGGCTGGAGACCGCGTTGCTGATGGGCGAGCGGTGGCGCAGCGCGGTGAGCTGGTAACGCAGCAGCTCGTAGCTGGCGCGCAGGTAGTGGTTGTCGCAGTTCTCGAAGAACGCCCAGTGGAAGTTCATGTCGATGCGGGCGAGCGCGGGCAGGTCTTTCGCGCGCTCGGCGGTTTTCATTTCCTTCACGCACTGCGCCATGCGCTGCAGCAGCTCGCGCGGGTGGGACTGCATGGCCTCGCGCAGCGCCTCGGTCTCCACCATCGCGCGGAATTTCAGCAGGTGCGACAGCTCCTGCGGCGAGAGCGTGAAGACGAAGGTGCCGCGCTGCGGATGGATCTCCACCAGGCCTTCGCTCTTGAGCCGCAGCAGGGCCTCGCGCACCGGCGTCTTGCTCACGCCCATGCGCTGGGCCAGCTGGGCCTCCGACACCTGTTCGCCCAGCTTGAGGTCGCCATTGACGATGGCCTCGCGCAGCCGCTCGGCGACCACGTCGGTGAGCAGTCGGGGGCGTTGCAGTTCCAGGGTGGTGTTCATGGGGTGGTCAGGTTCGTGTGGCGGAGAGTATAGGGTTATTGCTGATTTAACATCTGAGATATCAGATACCATTGCACCCAGCAAGTCAAGCTGAGCAACCCGGAGACATTCACGTGAGTTCCCCGCCTTCCCCGTCCTCTCTCGCGCACCCGCTGGCGCGCGCCTTTCTCGCTGCCAACCGCTGGGTGCTCATCGTGCTGCTGGGGGTGATGGCCGCGCTGGTGATCGGCAACGTGTTCGCGCGCTATGCCTTCAGCCACTCCTTCACCTGGGTGGAAGAGGCCACGCGTTACATGATGATCTGGGCCGCCTTCATCGGCGCCGGGCCCGCGCTGCGCGTGGGCGGCCACATCGCCATCGACACGCTGCAGGCCTCGGTGCCGGTGGCCCTGGCGCGGTGGCTGCGTGTGCTGATCGTGGCCATCGTCGCGGCCACGCTGGTGACGCTGGTCTGGCTGGGCGTCGAGTACGTGGAGTTCGCCTGGTACCAGGAATCGCCGGTGCTGGGCTGGTCCCTGGGCAAGGTGTACCTCGCGTTGCCGCTGGGCGCGGCGCTGATGCTGGTGCACCTGGCGATGGTGGCGCGGCAGTGGGTCGTGTCGGGCGAGTGGGACCGGGTCGAAGGCTTCGACCCGCAGGCCCTGTGAACCCGGAGGGCCTGCGATGACGACGGTTCTCGGTCTCGTTTTTCTGGCGCTGATGGTGATCGGCGCACCCATTGCCTTCGCGATGCTCATCGCCGGCCTGGTGGCGGTCTGGCTCAAGCCCGGCCTGTCCTCGCTGGTGGTGATGCAAAACCTCTTCAGCGGGCTCGACAGCTTCCCGCTGATGGCGATCCCCT
>JAGKSX010000063.1 GCA_018993155.1 Hydrogenophaga sp. | reverse complement strand
CCCCCAGGCCGGCCGGCACGTGGCTGATCACGCCCAGCGCGATCGCCAGCGCGAAGAAGCCCACGAAGGCCGGAAAGGCAATGGCCCCGGCCGGCAGCAGAAACCACAAAGCGGCCGCGGCGGCCACCACGTCCACGGCCGAAATCAACAACTGCTGCAGCGCCAGCGACGCACTCGGCAGGCGCAGCACCACGCCCCGGAACACCGTCTCGCCCCCGCGCCGGCAAAACCCGATGAACGCGCCCGCCGCCAGCAGCACCGCCACGGCCAGCCCACGCAACAGGCCCGGCGGCGTGCCGAACACCGACTGCACCGTGCCCGCGCCCCACACCAGCGCACCCGCGCCCACCACCACGATGCCGATGCCGAACCCGAAGGCGTTGAACACGATGGCGCGCGAGACCAGGCCCGCCTCCAGCCCCGCCGCCCCATACAGCCGCATGCGCACCGCGCCGCCCGTGAGCACGCCCAGGCCGATGGTGTTGGACAGCGCATAGGCGATGAATGCGGTCTTCGCCACCACGCGCTGCGGCAGCTGGGCGCCCGCATAGGCCAGGGCCGTGCGGTCGTAGAACGTGAGCGCGAAATAACTCGCCGCGGTCGCCAGCACCGACAACGCGAGCGCCGTGGCCGGCGTGGCGCGCACCGCGTCCACGATCTCGCCGTAGCTCAACTCGGTCATGAGCTTGTGGCCGGCCTGCACCAGCAGGGCGCCCAGTAACACGGCCAGCGCCGCGTACACCCACAGGCGCCACTGGCTCAGTCGGGAGACCAGCGTCTCGGGGTGGGTGGTGGTCAGGGGCTCGAGAGGGTTCCGTTGCTGCATGCCGAGGTGCAAAGCCAGTGAAGAACCAGTGTAAGCCGCGCCTTGTCCACCGCTTCGCGTCAATGCACCAGCGAACTCCGTGGTCGACCCACACCACTGCTTTTTGTCGCTCGATGGCTCACCCAGCGAGAGGCCATCTCCCTGGAAACAATTCCCGGCCATTCATTCCATACAGACTCCATGATCAGCTTCCCACCCAACCAGAGCCCATTCAGTTTCCCCGATGAAGTGTTGGACACGCTACAAACAATCCCGTCTGAAAAGAAGGCACCGGATACCCAACCGATCCAGCTGAAAGGGGTGGAAAACATTTCGAAACTTGTTTTTGAGCATTTTTCAGACCCCGAGAAGCTTGATGATTGGGCGAACACCAAATGTTCGCTCATTCGAGAATGCTTGGAGAAGACGGATGGATTTGGCAACATCCTGCACCGCTATCGCCAACAACGACTTCAAATCACCCGCGACGCCGAGAAGGATTGGGGAGACGAGAACCGCGTCAACACGGATCGGGTGTTGAAAGCCATTGAGCAACTGCCAGCCTCCCAGCAACGACAGCCACTGGTGGCTTTGGTGAAGAAATACGCCACATGGCTTAGCGATCGCACTTGGCCAGCCAAGCACGATCTGACATCTGAGCAATTCAAAAAGATGGCTTTTCTCGTCGCGACCTCATTTCCCCGGGAAAAAACCATGTGGGAATGTCTGGCGTCGTTGACCCGCCGCCTACCTCGTCCATCCATCGGAGCAGCCCTTGACCACCTTCTCCCGCCATTGATCCAGGACAATGGCTGGTCACCGCAGCACAGGCAGATGGTTCTACCCGCGCTGATAAAAGCAGTTCCGAAGAACAACCCTCCGGAGAAACACTGGGACTGCATATTGACCGCATACGACAATCTGCCCCTGGATCGACGCGAACCATCGCTGAACGAATTGATGCTGCGTCTGCCCAGCATGAACGATGATCTGGCATCCCGAGTCATCGGCAGGTGTCTCAAGACGGTTCAAGTTCCAGCCAATAGCGAGCCGCAGAAAGCCTTGAATCTTCTATTTCACATCATGGCCCAATGCGTTGAACGCAAGGACAAGGCCAGCTTTCTCGACGGCTGCTCCATCTCCATGGCCATACCGTATTCACCGGAGTCGCTCATGAAGAAGTTGGAGGAGAAGAATTCATCCGCGCGCGACTTCCTTCAATCCATGCGGCCTGACGTCAAGAAAACCATGAAAGCGCATGCCATTTTTCTGCGAAAAATGGCATTGGAAGGCATTGAATCCAGCAGCGTGGAATTGCTGGCGAAAGTTGGCCGGCACTATATGGCCCTCTACCCGCCAGCGGAATGGATGTCCGTGCTGGATACGTTCCACAAAGAATTGCCGACCTCTCAATCCAAGGCTTTTCTTTTCAACTACATGGAAAAGCTGAAAAATTTCATCAAGGCAGGAGAGGTGAAGACGCCATAAGAGCGGGCGCGAGACAATCGGCCGATGTCCATCGCTTCCATGGCCCAGGTATGTCGGCCGGGCTGCGCCGCCTGCTGCACGGCGCCGTCCATCAGCAGCCCCCTGCCCGGCCTGCCCCATGGCAAGCCGGCGGGCGTGCCTTGCCCGCACCTCGACGCCGCGCTGCGCTGCCGCCTGTTCGGCCGGCCCGAGCGCCCGGCCGTCTGCGGCTCGCTGCAACCGCACGCCGACATGTGCGGCGGCACCCGGGAACACGCGATGCAGTGGCTGGGTGAGCTGGAGCGGTTGACCGAGCCCGCGCGCTGAAGCGGACCTCGTTCCCCATGGCGCTCGATGCACGGAAAGCATCGCACGCCTCGAACCACCGGGGGGGACCGTCCACTCAGACCTTCGTGCCCGCAGGTGGCGCGCCAGGCGCATACACGCCTGCCGTGCCCCAGCCTGCCGCGCACCGCAGCGTCAATGCCCACCCGTCACGATGAAACACGAATCACCCCCGCCCCCTCCGCACGGCCGCGATGCCTTCGCCTCCCTCATCAACGCCACCTGCGAACGGGTGGGCGTGGCGCCCGCCCACGCATGGCTCAATCTGGATGTCAAGAACCACCAATGCGCCACCTTCCAGGTGGACGGCGTCGAATGCATCGTGAGCCACCGCTCGATCGATCCCGATGCCCTGTTCATCCACTGCGTGTTCGGGCAGGTGCCCGAGGCGCGCAGCGCCGAAGCGCTGCTGGCCCTGCTCCAGCTGAACATGGCCATGTACGGCGGCGGTTCGCCCACGTTTGGCGCGGACACGGCACGCAACCTGCTGCTCTGCGTGGAGGAGCGCCTGCAAGACATGCGCGCGGAAGATCTCGGACAACGCCTGGAACACCTGGCGATGCAGGCCCTCGGTTGGAGGAAAGCTTGGCTGACTCATGCGTAACCATCTGAACACCTCCCAGGTCGGACGCGCGAATCTCATGGAGATACCGCCCCTGACCGTGCTACCCAACTCCCTGATGAGCATCGGCGAGCTGGCACTGACGGCCACCTGGATGGCCGTGCGCGATAGCCTCGCCACCATCGGCGCCTGCGCGGTGGGATTTGGCGCCACCGTGGGTGCTCGCGAAATTTGCCAGCGCCTGCCAGGCGCGCACCACGCGTTTGCGGCGCTGGACGTCGTCTCGGGGGGCGCGACGGCGTTCGTCTTCGGTGCCGGCGCGTCAGTCGAGCGATGGCGTCCGACGAGGGTGTGGATCGGCGGCGCGGCCGCCGTCGTCTGCGTCGCCCTCACCTTGGCCGCCCTCTACTGCGATGCGGACGCGAACGCCCAAAAAGGGGTGGCCACCAGTTACTTTGGCACGGTCGTGTACAGCCTGACGCGCGAGCTCCTGCAAAACCAGAGCAACCGCCTTTTCCCCGAGGTTCGCCTGGATCCGCGACGCGCCCTGCGCTGGGACGGCGGGCGAGACACCCAAAAGCACTTAGCGCGATTGGGCATCGGCATGGTGACGTACGCGACCACCAGCATCGTCTTGAGCCGCTGGGTGACGCTGCGCGGCATCCTCAGCTCGAACTTCAGCGCCATGGATCAGGAACTGGGCTTGTTCTCGATGGAGTCGTGGTTCGTCTTCGCGCTTCGCGGTGCCAACGAAGGCCTGGATGCCGCCATCGGCTTCGTGCTGCTGGCTGTCTTCTTTCGCGAAGGCCTCCGGCGCGGCCGAGGCTGGGCCAGCAACCACACCGACCCGCTGAAAACGGTGCTGCCGCGGGCCGGCTCCCGCATCAGCACTAACCTGGCCGTCAACGCGATCCAGTCGCTGATTCCGGACAAGGGCTGGTACCTCCCGGCATTGCAGGGACCCACGGCGGCCCGCGGCGCCTTGCTCAACCTGAAACAGGGCCGATGGCAGCCGGCCGACGGACATCTCACACGCGGCGACGGCAATTGCCTGCTGCATGCTGCCGGCGGCGAGATCAACCACGGTGAGTGGGTTTGCGCAGATCCCTGGGCCCTCAGGGCAGACCTGTGCGAGGAAATCCGCAGGCTCGCAGACAGCGAGGACGACAACCGGGTGGCGCAGGGACGTGCCTTCGTGGAACACCACCTGCAGCAGGCGGTTGCCCATCTGAACGCCCAGGCCCATGTGCCCGGGTTCGAACCGGTGCAGGATGGCAGCCGCCTGCTTCGGACCCTACCCGTGGGGCTGCAAACGGCACTCGGTCCGTGCACCACGCACGATCAGCGCGTCCGGGTCGCTGGCCAATGGCTGGCCGATGACACGCAACGGGGCGCCCTCCTCGACGGCGTGGCCGCCTTCTACGCTGGGGACGACACGTATTTGCCGACCCTGGTGCTGCCCTGTCTGGCCCGCACCTTGCAGCAGCCTTTGGCCTTGCACGTGGGCGACACCGATCTCATGTACGACGCCGATGGCAACGTCGTCGACCAACCCGCCGAGGGAACGGTTCACATCCGACACACCGTTTCGCATCGAGGCGAGACTGGCGATCACTTCGAGCGCGTCCAGGCGTCCACGGCACGTCGAGAAGATGGGTGGGAAGACGAGGACACCCTGAATCAAGCCATGCGGCGCGACACATTGGGGGCCACCTTCGACCAGGAAATGTCCATCACCGCCCCACTGAATGGAAATCGGCAAAGCGCTGGCCCTCGAGACCGAACGCCGACACACGTTCAGGCGCCCGTCATCGAATTTCCGACCGAAGAAGAAAGCAAGAAAAAGAACTGACGCGCGGGCCCGTCGTGGCGGGGCACCATGCACAGGTGACAGCGGCCATGCGGGGCTCGCGATAGCATGGCCGCCCTGCCCCACGGAGCGTTCGCATGCACATCCCTTCCCTCAAAGAAGTCGTCAGCGCCGAAGAATGGGCGCTGCGCTGCGACCTCGCCGCCTGCTACCGCCTTGTCGCCGCCTACGGCTGGAGCGACCTGGTCTTCACCCACATCAGCGCCAAGCTGCCCGACAGCGTGAGCGGGGGCGAACACCAGTTCCTTATCAACCCCTATGGCCTCATGTTCGACGAGATCACGGCCAGCAGCCTGGTCAAGGTCGACATGGCCTGCAACAAGCTGCACGACTCGCCCTTTCCGGTGAACCCGGCCGGCTTCGTGATCCACAGCGCCGTGCACGAGGCGCGGCCCGAAGCCGGCTGCGTGCTGCACACCCACACGCGCGCCGGTGTGGGCGTGAGCGCGCAGAAGGCCGGCATCCTGCCCATCAGCCAGCAGAGCACTTTCGTGCTGGCCTCGCTGGCGTACCACGACTACGAAGGCGTGGCCTTCCGCCCCGAGGAGAAGCCGCGCCTGCAGGCCGACCTGGGCCAGGCCAACTACCTCGTGCTGCGCAACCACGGCCTGCTCACCGTGGGCCGCACCATCGCTGACGCGTTTCTCGCCATGTACACCTTCGAGAACACCTGCCGCATCCAGGTCGACGCGCTGGCTGGCGGTGGTGAACTCACGCAGGTCGATCCCCGCATCCTTGCCGGCATGGCCGACGTGATGCGCATCGCCACCGCTGGCCAGGGTTCTCAACTCTCGTGGCCAGCGCTGCTGCGCAAGGTGGAAAGGCTGGACCCGGGTTACCGGACCTGAGGCTCGCTGGTCTTTGTGGCCGCTTGCAACCACTTCGTGCGCCTGTAACGCCCGTTCGAACCCCAGGCCGTGCCCGCCCACTGCTCCTGTGCGGCGGGCGTCGCCGCGTTCCAGAACCGAGACGGCACATGAACAGCTCCATCAACTCCACACTGGCCAACAGCGTCTGGTACGACGACCTGGACATGAGCATGAGCTTGCCGCAAAGCGACGTCCAGGAGGCCTGGCGACCGTTTCAGGATGCCTTGGCCGGCCTGGAGGTCGTCCAGCAAAGAAACCGCAGCAAGCTGGCTCCGGTGAAATCCTACGAGACCACGGTGCACGCAATGATCCGCCCGTGGCCCGAACTGTACGAGGTCCTGATCTTTGCCTGGGGGGGGGCGCATTTCCGTCATCTCCAGGCGCTTACGAAGTGGCGCAGGGCATCGAACGGGCCAAAGAGCAGTGTCTTCTATTCCTGTCGAATCAAGCCTTCAATGACCAGGTTCGCCATGACCTGGTTGAACTGCTCGACAACACATTCCAGGGTCACTACAAGAAGGCACTGCAGAGCGCGGAAGCAGCCTGCCCGGGCGATTACCTCGGTGTCAAACAGCGCATGCACAACCACCTGATGTGGCTGCAAAACAGAATCGCCCTGTTCGTGGAGCACCTGCCTGACAAGCAATCGGGCATTGTGACCGTGGGCGGAAAGACGTACTTGCCCTGCATATCGGAGCTGGAAAGATTTATCCAGGACGCCGGACCGACACAAACGCCGCCATGCCTTCCAGCACGGTGCGCAAGCGCATCAGCTCGCGCGACGTGTCCAGCCGCTTTGACCACGCCGCGATGCGCGACACCCGCTGCAGGCGCGGCAACAAGTGGGCAATGAAGGCACGCAGGGCAGGCCCGCCCGTGCCGCCCCGCTCATAGGCCTGCAGCACGGCCCGCACCGCGCCAGGCCCCAGCGGTTGCAGGTAACGCGCCAGCGAGAGCAGCAACTGCAGCACGTCGTACACCTGCACGGTCTCCAGCGCCATGCCCGGGCGCAGGCGTTCCTCGAAGTCCAGCCGCGCGAAGCGCTGGCCGTCCCAGGTGGTGTTGCGCAACTGGGCGCCGCCATGCCACTGGCCGCGCGCGTGAAAGGCCGCCAGGTCGGCGCTGGCCGCACACATCAGCGGCAGGCGCTCGGCCTCGCCCATGCGGTGCAGCTGAAGGTCCACCGTCTCGCCTATGTCGCCGGTGGTCAGCGAAAACCCGTCGAAGGCCAGCACCGGCGGCACGTGTTCGCCCGCTGCCGCCAAGGCCACGAGGCGCTCGTGTTCGTAGGCCAGCAATGCCCGTGCATCGGTCTGCCGCACCGCGCGCCAGGGCACGGGCACATCCACGAAATGCGCGAACACCCAGATGCCCAGCGACTTGCCCCAGCTGCGCAGCGGCCGGTCGGCGGTCTTGGTCCAGGTCTTGGCGGGCGAAGGGGGGATCGGTTCGGGCAGGCTCACAAGGGCGCGATTATCCCGAAACCGGCCGCACCGGCTAGGGCGCGTCGGCGTAGCGCTGCCGCTCCCAGTCGGTCACCTGCTGGCTCCAGGCGGCCCATTCATCGTGCTTGAGGGCCAGGAACTGGGCGCAGAAGGCCGGTCCGACGGCCTCGCGCAGGGCCGCGTCCGCCGCCAGGGCATCGAGCGCGGCCAGCAGGTCGCGCGGCAGGCGCGCCGGCAAGCCGTCGCCCAGGGCATAGCGCTCGTACAGGTCGTCCTCGCAAGGCGCCACGGACGGCAACGCCTGGTCGACCCCTGAAAGGCCGGCGGCCAAGGTGGCGGCAATGGCCACGTAGACGTTGCACGACGGGTCGGGCAGGCGCCACTCCATGCGCCCGGCCACCCCACGCACGAGGCAGGTGCGGTTGTTGTCGCCCAGGGCCTTCCACACCGGCGACCAGGTGGTGCCCGAGGCGCTGCGGCTCGCGGCCAGCCGCTTGTAGCTGTTGACGGTGGGCGCGCACAGCGCGGCCAGCGCGTCGGCGTGGTGCAACAGGCCGGCGGCGAAGCGATGACCCGTTTCGCTCAGGCCCAGCACGCCGGCCGGGTCGGCCATCACGGGCCGGCCTTGCTCGTCCGTCAGGCTCAGGTGGAAATGCAGGCCGCTGCCCGGCGCGTGGGCCAGCGGTTTGGGCATGGTGGAGAACACCATGCCGTGCCGCCGAGCCACCGCCTGCGCGGCGAGTTTGAAGAGCTGGTAACGGTCGGCGGCGGCGAGCGCGTCGTCGTGGCGGTAGTTGATCTCGTACTGCCCGTTCGCGTCCTCGTGGTCGATCTGTTCCAGCTGGAAGCCCAGCGCATCCAGCGTCTGGCGCATCTCGTCCAGAAAGCCGTGGTTGCGGTCGATGGCCTGCAGGTCGTAGGACGGTTTGGCAAGCCGGTCCTCACCGTCGGCCACGCGCCACTGGCCCTGCGCATCGCGCTGGAGCAGGAAGAACTCGGGCTCGATGCCGACCCACAGCGTCCAGCCGCGCTCGGCCTTCAGGCGCGCCACCTGACGCTGCAGCACCTGGCGCGGGCAGGTGTCCAGCGGCTCGCCGCCGGCATAGCCGTCGCACACCGCGTGCGCCACGCCGGGCATGAAGGGCAAAGGCCGCAGGCTCTCGGGCCGCACCCGGCCCATGTACTCGCTGCGCGCGCCCATGCGCGGCAGGCCGGCGCCCGCGATGCTGGGGCCGGAGAAACCGGCGCCCTGGTCCACGGCCTGCGCCAGGCGCTCCAGCGGGACGAGCTTGCCCTTGGGCGCACCCAGCAGGTCGGTGAAGGTGGCCAGCACCGAGTGGATGCCCTGCGCGCGCAGGACCGCGATGCGCTCGTCCAGCGTGGCCACGAGGCTCAAGCGAACACCTCGGCCAGCGCGGCATCGAACGCGGCCAGACCCTCGGCGAACACGCTGTCCTCGATGGTGAGCGGGAACAGGAAACGGATCACGTTGCCGTACACGCCGCAGGTGAGCAGCAGCAGGCCGCGCTTCAGGGCCGCCATCTGCACCTTCTTCGTGGTGTCGGCATCGGGCGCGCCGGTGGCGGCATCGATGAACTCGCAGGCGACCATGGCGCCCAGGCCGCGCACGTCGCCGATGCGCGTCTTGTATTGCGCGCGCCTCGAGATCAGGTGGGCGATGAGCTGGTCACCCAGCTTCTGGGCGCGCGCGGGCAGCTGCTCTTCTGCCATCACGTCGAGCACAGCGAGCGAGGCCGCGATGGCCAGCGGGTTGCCCGCGTAGGTGCCGCCCAGGCCGCCGGGCGCGGGGCCGTCCATGACCGCGGCCTTGCCGCTCACCGCCGACAGCGTGGTGCCACCGGCCATGCTCTTGGCCATGGTCATGAGGTCGGGGCTCACGCCGAAGTGCTCCATGGCGAACATGCGGCCGGTGCGCGCAAAGCCGGTCTGCACCTCATCGGCGATCAGCAGGATGCCGTGCTGGTCGCACAGCGCGCGCAGCCACTGCACCGCCTCCTTCTGGATCACGTTGAACCCGCCTTCGCCCTGCACCGGCTCGAACACGATGGCCGCCACGCGCGTGGGCTCGATGTCGCATTTGAAGAGCTGTTCCATCGCGTGCTTCGACTCGTCGAGCGAAGCCCCCTGTGCCGGGAAGGGCACGTGGTAGATCTCGGGCGGGAACGGGCCAAAGCCCGCCTTGTAGGGCTGCACCTTGCCGGTGAGCGCCACCGAGAACAGGGTGCGGCCGTGGAAGGCGCCACCGAAAGCGATGACGCCGGTGCGCCCGGTGGACGAGCGCGCGATCTTCATCGCGTTCTCGATCGCCTCGGCACCGGTGGAGAAGAAGGCCGTCTTCACCGGTCCGTCGATCGGCACCAGCGCGTTGATGCGCTCGGCCAGGGCCACGTACTCGGTGTAGGGCACCACCTGGTAGCAGCTGTGTGTGAAGCGCTGCAGCTGCGCGGCGATGGCGGCCTGCACCTTGGGGTGCACGTGGCCGGTGTTGAGCACCGCGATGCCGCCGGCGAAGTCGATGAAGCGGCGGCCCTCGATGTCCCAGAACTCGGCGTTCTTCGCCTTCTCGATGAAGAAGTCGCCGAACACGCCCACGCCGCGCGGCGTGGCGGCCTGGCGGCGCGCGTGCCAGGCGGCGTTGGTGTGCGGTGCGTTCAGGTTCTCGGCTTTCTGCGGTGCGTTCATGGGAGGTCTCCTCAGAGGGGGCTGTCGATCCGGATCCAGGTGGTTTTCGTCTCGGTGTACTTGTCGAAGGCGTGCAGCGACTTGTCGCGGCCCACGCCGCTTTGCTTGAAGCCGCCGAAGGGCACGGTGATGTCGTCCTCGTCGTACTGGTTCACGTGCACCGTGCCCGCGCGCAGCGCGCGCGCCACGCCGTGCGCCTTGTTGATGTCGCGCGTCCACACCGCCGCCTGTAGGCCATAGATGTTGCTGTTGGCCTGCTTCACCACGTCGGCCGCGTCGGTGAACGACAGCACCGAAAGCACCGGGCCGAAGATTTCCTCGCGCGCGATGGTCATGGTATTGGTCACGCCGTCGAAGATGGTGGGCTGCACGTACAGACCGCCCTTCACCGGTTCGACCGCCTCGCCGCCGGCCAGCAGCTTCGCGCCCTCCTGCCGGCCGCTCTCGATGTAGCGCAACACGGTGTCGAGCTGGGTCCTGTCGACGATGGCGCCCATCACCGTGCTTTTCTCCAGCGGGTTGCCCGGCTGGTACTGCGGCACCAGTTTCAGGGCCTTCTCCAGGAAGGCGTCCTTGATCGAGGCCTCGACGAACAGACGCGAAGGCGCGTTGCAGCTCTCGCCCTGGTTGAAGAAGATGCTGCCCACCGCGGCCTCCACCGCCTTGTCGAGGTCGGGGCAGTCGGCGAACACGATGTTGGGCGACTTGCCACCCAGCTCGGTCCAGGCGCGCTTCAAGTTGCTCTGCCCGGCCATCACGTGGATCTGCTTGCCCACGCGCGTGCTGCCCGTGAAGGCAATGCAGTCCACGTCCATGTGCAGCGCCAGCGGGCTGCCGGCTTCGGCGCCGTAGCCGGGCACCACGTTGAACACGCCGGGCGGGATGCCGGCCGCCAGCGCCAGCTCGGCCAGGCGCAGCGCCGTGAGGGGCGATTTCTCGCTCGGCTTGAGCACCACCGAGTTGCCGGCCGCGAGTGCGGGCGCGATCTTCCAGGCCGCCATGATCATGGGGTAGTTCCAGGGCACGATCACCCCCACCACGCCCACGGGCTCGCGCGTGATCAGCGCCAGCGCGGTGCTGGGCGTGGGCGCGATCTCGTCGTACACCTTGTCCACCGCCTCGCCGTACCAGCGGATGCAGTTGGCCGCGCTGTTCACGTCCACGCTGCGCGCGTACTTCACGGGCTTGCCCATGTCCAGGGTTTCGGTGAGCGCGAGTTCGTCGGCGTGGGCGATCAGTTGCTCGGCAAACTTGATCATGACTCGCTTGCGCTGCGCGGGTGCCATGCCGCTCCAGCGGCGGTCCTCGAAGGCCGCGCGAGCGGCGGCCACGGCGGCGTCGATGTCGGCCTCGCCGCAGCGCGCCACGGCGGTGAGCAGGCGGCCGTCCACCGGCGAAATGCAGTCAAAGGTCTGGCCGTCGCGCGCGGCGATGCGTTCGCCGTTGATGAAAGCGCGGCCGTCGAAGGAGAGGTCGGTCATGGAGCGGGTTCCGGGGTAGCAGGGCCAGAGATTGGCCCCATGCTACGCCCGAAACCCGTCAAGCAGCGTGTCCACTTTTCCTGGCGGGCGGCAATCCAGTGGCGGCGCCCTCCGCCACCTGGCCTATGGGTTCGCCCGGGCCACCCGGTCGATGGGAGCGTTCGCCTGCTGTGCCGTGTCGGGTTGACCCGTCACACCGTCGTAGATGGCTTTGCCAATGGTGCCAACACCGGACACCACGCTGGCCACAGCAGCCACCCATGCAGACAGGGGCCCAAGTGCCAATCCCAACCCAAAAGCGGCGAACCCTTTCATCGCTTCGTCGCCTTTCGCCGAATTGTTCCGGCCCTCCTGCGCTCCGACTAGAGGGCTCACGAGAATGGCGATGCCCCCAATCAAGGCCAAACCGGGCCATAGCGGGATGATCGCAACCCCAATCGCGGCCAATACCAAGCCACCGATCATCTTCAATCCACCAATGAACCCTCGCCACAATGGACCGCCGGACGGCGTAAAAGAAAAGAACTCCTTGATCTTTCCCCACAGGCTCTTCGTGGTTTCTTTGAGTGCGGCCAGTCTTCCTGAGGGCGCCGGCGGTTGCTCGATCCCTCCTCGGGAGGCGGCCACCCGCTCGCCTCCTCCGGGTCCGGGTCCGGGTCTTTCAAGGTTGTTGGCACGGAACTCGATGTGAGCGTCATCTTCTCCCACGGGGTTCAGGTCGACGCGCCCAGCAGGCGCGCTGGCGGACACGTTGTTGCTCAAGTCAAGGTTAGGCATGCAATGCTCCAAAAAAACAAACAATCACTCACGCTCGAATCATTCGCGAAGATGCCGCGCTTCGATCCCCCTTTGCAATTTCGTCGCAAAGCTGCTGCCACATCGTCTTGGCCTGAGCCACAGCATCTTTGAGAGACGTCAACAACTCACGCCCTGTGGCCTCGTCGTCAAGCATTACCTGAACCGTCAGCACGACGTGGTTGTCTCTGGGATTCAAGCCAAAGACGAACAAGCCACCGATACCGCTGATGTAGTTGTTGACCAGCAAAGCCGTCAGCATGGCCGTTGGGTGCTTATGCGATCTTGGCAATGCCTGCAGATCCATCCGAAGCTGCAAGCGCCTGGGATCAAACGCTTCGTCATAAACCAACAGAAGATCGACGCCATCGATACAGAGTCGCCCGTCTTCAATGAGCCGAAGAGGCTCTTGCAAACCTGCCAGGTCGCAGAATTCATGGATGATCCTGCGGTAGTGTTCTGAACCCGCCATCTACGCCCCCGCCACCAAATACGATTTCAGTGAAGCCGGGGGAGCGGAAGTTCATCGAAACCGCCACCAGCAGGCGCTGGATTGCCGCTCAAATGCACGGCAGACAGCTCTTTTTGAACGATGTGCCGGGACAAGGGAACGCGCTGCAAGGATCCCCCTGTCGTGCCTCGCCCTTGCCCACCCGGACACTGCACGTGACGCACATCGAACAGCAGCAGACCACCGCCCCCAGAATGCCTCCCGTCAGAAGACTCCCCGCAGCGATGCCACCGTAGTAGGTCATGCAACGGGCCTTCCGAACCACCGGAACATCCGTTTCCTGACAACAGCAATACGCGGTGCAGCAATCCTTGAAATCGTCGGTGGCCCGCCTCTTGATCTGCGCATTCCCAATGGGCTGGTTGTTCGCGATAACGACCGGAATCTGCTTTGACACGCCGCCAATGTCCTCATGCACTGCCGATCGGTTGAAACCCGGCCCGACGCCTGAAGGACGGATCACGACCGGCAACACATAGTGGCTCCCGATGTCATGCAGGTTGTTCTGAATCTGTTCTCGGGAAAGCGCATCGGGTTCTGAAACATGGCGCCGACCCTCCAATGGGTCCACGTCCACGCTGAAGCTCACATGATCGGGACGGATCACGCCAAGGGCGGCGGACAGATCGAGATTCACCGGAGGATGGGCCTGGATGTTGTTGTTCATGGCGTTGTCAGTTGATTGAGGTGTTGCGACGGAGGTCTTCCATGGTGTCCGTCCAGTGCCGGAACAGAACGCCCAGCATGTCAAAGGCGGTCCGCAGTTCGGAAGCCGTCGTGGTGGGCGACGCCGCGATCCGGGTGGTCAGCACGGACTCTTCCGAGCCGGGCTCCAAGCTGAACACGGTCGCGTCCAACCCCCAGTCGTGATTGGCCATGAGCATGGACCGATGACATCCGGAGCGGATGTGGACGGGAATCTCCCCCATCTCGACGCGAACCAGGATGTGATGGGCGCTGATGCGGGGCTCGAAGTGAATGGCCACACGACGCCCATCCACGGTGAGCAGGCCATCGCGCAAGAGATCGTCGGGATCGAGCCGCTCCTGCTCACAGAAGCGCCGAATGAGGCTCTGGTAATCCTCGGTGTTCATGGTTTCCTATGGGGTGAATGCGGATCAGAGGCAAGTGAAGGGCATTCGGCGAAAGTTCAGCCAGCGATGAAAAAGGCCACCCGAAGGTGGCCTTTGAACGTTGAACACGAGCTCGCTCAGCTCTTGAGCGCCGCCGCAATCTCCCGCTCGCGCCGCCGCGTGGCGCGCGCCACCCAGATCGCGTAGCTCACGATCACGATGGTCACCGTGACGATCAGCAGCGTGGCCGCGGCGTAGATGGTCGGGTTGATGCCGCGCCGCGCGTAACCGAAGATCACCTGCGGCAGCGTGTTCACGCCCGGGCCGGAGAGGAACTCGGAAATCACCACGTCGTCGAACGACAGCGTGAAGGCCAGCAGGAAGGCCGCGAGCAGTGCCTGGAAGATGTTGGGCAGCGTGATCAGGAAGAACACCTGGTGCGGCCGGGCGCCGAGGTCCATGGCGGCGTCCTCGATCGAGCGGTCCATCTCCAGCAGCCGCGACTGGATCACCACCACACCATAGGCCATGCCCAGCAGCGTGTGGCCCAGGATGATGGTGAGCATGCCGCGCTGCGGCCAGCCGAACAGGTTTTGCGCGCCCACGGCCAGCAGCAGCAGCGACAGGCCGATGATCACCTCGGGCATCACCAGCGGCGCGTTCACCATGCCGCTGAAGATGGTGCGGCCGAGGAAGCGGCGGTAGCGCACCAGCACGAAGGCCGCGAAGGTGGCCAGCACCGCCGACAGCAGGCCGGTGATGGCCGCCACCTTGAGCGAGAGCCAGAAGCCTTCGACGATCTTGGTGTCGCGCGTGAGCGCCTCGTACCAGCGCAGCGAGAAGCCGGTGAAGCGCGCGTCCTGCCGGGTGCTGTTGAACGAGAACACGATCATGAACACCAGCGGCAGGTACAGGAACGCGTAGACCAGCGTGAGCCAGGCCTTGCCGAAGTGTCTTTCAAGCAGTTGTTTCATGGTCCGGCTCCTCAGCGCTTGTCGGCGGGATCGCTGCTGTAGTGGTAGTACAGCGCCAGCGGGATCACGATCAGCGCGATCATCACCACCGCCAGCGCGGTCGCGCGCGGCCAGTCGTTGGCGGTGAACATCTCGTCCCACACCACGCGCCCGATCATGAGGTTCTCCGGGCCGCCCAGCAGCGAGGGGATCACGAACTCGCCCACGCAGGGGATGAAGACCAGCATGAAGCCCGCGATGATGCCGGCCTTGGACAGCGGCACCGTGATCAGCCAGAAGGCCTTGAACGGCGAGGTGCCCAGGTCGTAGGCGGCCTCCAGCAGGCGGAAGTCCATCTTCACCAGGTTGGCGTAGAGCGGCAGGATCATGAACGGCAGGTACACGTAGGTCATGCCGATCAGCATCGACACGTTGGTGTACAGCATGGGAATGGGCTCGCTGGTCAGGCCAACCGCCATCAGCAGCCGGTTGAGCACGCCCTGGTCGGCCAGGATGCCCTTCCAGGCATAGACGCGCAGGAGGAACGAGGTCCAGAACGGCAGCATCACCATCAGCAGCAGGGCCGGCCGGATGCTGGCGGGCGAGCGCGCGATGAAGTAGGCGAAGGGGTAGCCGATGGCCAGGCACAGCACGGCCGTGCACAGCGCGTACCAGATCGATCGCAGGTAGGCGTCGATGTAGAGCGTGCGGAACAGCGGGGCACCCTCTTCCGTGCGGAAGATCGCGAGGTAGTTCTCGTACTTCAGGCTCAGGATGCCGCTCACCGGGTCCCAGATGGGCTTGAACGGGCTGATGTCACCGCCCATGTCCACGAAGCTGATGTACAGCAGGATCAGGAAGGGCAGGAAGAAGAACAGGATCAGCCAGCCATAAGGCACGCCGATCACGAAGCGCTTGCCGGGGATAGGAACAGAAGCCATTTTTGGAATCCCGCCGTTATGTAGGTTTACCAAACACGTTGAAACCAGGGGTGCGGAGGACCCGGCTTCGCCGGGCCTCTCGCGCCGTCCCCCCTTCCAGGGGGGAAGCCGCGAAGCGGCGCAGGGGGGTCATCCCTAATCCCTGAGCACCACGCCGGCGCGGTCGTCCCACCAGAAGTACACGTCGTCTTCCCAGGTGATGTCGGAGAGGTCGTGGCGAGAGGTGTTGGCCTCGGTGATCTTGACCTTGCTGCCGTCGGTGGCCAGCACGATGTAGGTGTTGTACGAGCCGAAGTAGGCGATTTCCTTGACCTTGCCGGTGAACAGGTTGGGGACGGCGCCGTCCGGTCGCTGCTTGCCGATCTCGATCTTCTCGGGCCGCACCGCGATCGCCACCGGCATGTTGAGCGTGCCGCTCACGCCATGGCCGACGTGGATTTCCCCGATGCCGGTGGTGGCCGCGCAGCGGTCGGTCTCGTCCACGGTGAGCCGGCCTTCGAACAGGTTGACGTTGCCGATGAAGTCCGCCACGAAGCGGTTGCTCGGGTGCTCGTAGATCTCTTCGGGCGTGCCCACCTGCAGCACGCGGCCCTTGCTCATGATGGCGATGCGGCTGGCCATGGTCATGGCCTCTTCCTGGTCGTGCGTGACCATCACCACCGTCACGCCCACCTTCTCGATGATGTTGACGAGCTCGAACTGCGTCTGCTCGCGCAGCTTCTTGTCCAGCGCGCCCAGCGGTTCGTCGAGCAGCAGCATCTTGGGCCGCTTGGCCAGGCTGCGCGCCAGCGCGACGCGCTGCTGCTGGCCGCCGGAGAGCTGGTGCGGCTTGCGCCTGGCGTAGGGCGTGAGCTGCACCAGGGCCAGCATCTCGTCGGTGCGCTGCTGGATCTCGGCCTTGGGCAGGCCTTCTCGCTTGAGGCCGAAGGCCACGTTCTCCCAGATGTCCAGGTGCGGGAACAGCGCGTAGGACTGGAACATCATGTTGACCGGGCGGTCGTAGGGCGGCATGGCCGCCACGTCCTGGCCGCCGAGCAGGATGCGCCCGGAGGTGGGCTTCTCGAAGCCCGCGAGCATGCGCAGCAGGGTGGACTTGCCACAGCCCGAGCTGCCCAGCAGCGCGAAGATCTCGCCCTTGCCGATCGATAGCGACACCTCGTCGACCGCGACCGCTTCATCGAAGCGTTTGACCAGTTTCTCGGTCACCAGAAAACCCGTTGTGTCTGCCATGTGGATGTCCGTTTCTTCTTCGCTGGACCAACAAAAAAAGAGCCGCTCAACCGGGGAGGATGAGCGGCCCTTCTACCTGAGTAAGGGAACGGTGGTGCTTACTTGCCGCGTTTGAAGGCGTTGTAGGTTTCGTTGACGACGCCGGAGACGTCGTTGGAGAAGCCGCCGGTGGCGATCAGGCGGGCCGTGTCTTCCGGACCCAGGAAGATCGTCTTGTTGCCTTTGACCTCGTCCTTGATGTCGGCCAGCGCGGCCTTGTTGCCGGTGGGGTAGTTCAGTTCGTTGGCCATGGCCGCGGCGTTGGCGGCGCGCAGGTAGAAGTCCATGAAGACGTGCGCGTTGTTCACGTGCTTGGCGTCCTTGGGGATCGCCATGGTGTCGATGAACACCAGACCGCCGCCGGTGGGCAGCAGGGGCACGATCTCGTCCTTGCCACCGGTTTCCTTCACGCGGCCGGCAGCGATGTTGATGTCGCCGGACCAGCCGATGAAGGCGCAGGCCTTGCCGCCGGCGATGTCGTCGATCATGGTGCTGGAGAACAGGCGCACGTCCTTGCGCACCTTCTTGAGCATCTCACCGGCGAGTTTGAAGTCTTCCGGGTTCTCGCTGTACGCAGGCTTGCCGACGTAGTGCAGCGCGACCGGCAGGATCTCGCTGGGCGAGTCCAGGTAGGCGATGCCGCAGGACTTGAGCTTGCTGGAGTACTCGGGCTTGAAGACCAGGTCCCAGGCGTTCTCGGGCATGGGCATGCCGCCCAGCGCCTTCTCGACCTTCTGCTTGTTGATGCCCACGGTGGTGAAGCCCCAGGCCCACGGCACCAGGTGCTTGTTGTCCGGGTCCACGCCAGCGATCTTCGCCATGAAGTCGGCGTCGAGGTTGCCGTAGTTCTTGAGCTTGCTCTTGTCGATCGGCTGGTACAGGCCGCCGTCGATCTGCTTCTTGGCGAAGCCGGCGGTGGGGATCACGATGTCGTAGCCCGAGTTGCCGGCCACCAGCTTGGCGTGCAGCGCTTCGTTGTTCTCGAAGGTGTCGTAGTTCACCTTGACGCCGTATTCCTTCTCGAAGTCGGCGATCAGGGTTTCGGTGATGTAGTCGGGCCAGTTGTAGACGTTGAGGACCTTCTCATCGTCCAGCACCGGGCCGGCCGGCGCGGCAGGGGCCGCCGCCACGGGCGCCGGTGCCGCAGGAGCGGCCACCGGCTCCTCTTTCTTGCCACAGGCGGCCAGCAGGATCGCCGACATCGCCAGAACCAGGACTTGCTTTTTCATGGTGTTGCTCACTCCAGGGAGGTTATTGACCGAAAGAACTCAACCGGGCAGGGCTGTCATGCCTGAACGTGCTAGCAATATTCAGACCCGGCACCGGACAGCGCCGCCAGACACGGGGTCGGCAGAATATCCGGAAAACATTCTAGTCAAGCCAGCTGGCCCTCGGCACGCAACTCTTCCAGGGTCGCGTCCAGGCAGCGGTGGATGAGGTCCATCATCTCGTCGACCTGGGCGCGCGTCATCACCAGCGGCGGGGCGATGATCATGCGGTCGCCCACGGCGCGCATGATCAGGCCGTTCCTGAAGCAGTGCGCGCGGCACTTCATGCCCACACCCAAGGCCTCGTCGAACATCTGCTTCTTGGCCTTGTCCTTCACCAGCACCAGACCGCCGACGAAACCGCAGGTCTGGGCCGCGCCCACCAGCGGATGCTGCTCCAGCGCATCGAAGCGTTCGGCCAGGTAGGGGCCGGTGTCGTCCTTCACGCGCTCGACCAGCTTCTCGCGCTCCATGAGCTCGATGTTGGCCAGCGCCACCGCGCAGGCCACCGGGTGCCCGCTGTAGGTGTAGCCGTGGTTGAACTCGCCGCCCTTCTCGATCAGCACCTTCGCCACCCGATCACCCACCATCACGCCGCCCAGCGGGATGTAGCCGCTGGTCACGCCCTTGGCGAAGGTGATCAGGTCGGGCCGGTAGCCGAATTTCTCGTAGGCGAACCAGTGACCCAGGCGGCCGAAGGCGCAGATCACCTCGTCGGAGATCAGCAGGATGCCGTGCTTGTCGACGATGCGCTGGATCTCGGGCCAGTAAGTCTCCGGCGGGATGATCACGCCGCCGGCGCCCTGCACCGGCTCGGCGATGAAGGCCGCCACCTTGTCGGCGCCGATGGAGAGGATCTTCTCTTCCAGCCAGCGCGCCGCGCGCAGGCCGAAGTCGGCCTCGGTCTCGCCGGGGTTGGCGTTCTCGAAGAAGTGCGGCTGCTCGATGTGCACGATGTCGGGGATGGGCAGGTCGCCCTGGGCGTGCATGCCGCTCATGCCGCCCAGCGACGCGCCGGCCATGGTGCTGCCGTGGTAGGCGTTGTGGCGGCTGATGATGACCTTGCGCTGCGGCTGGCCCAGCAGGTCCCAGTAGCGGCGCACCATGCGCACGTTGGTGTCGTTGCTCTCGCTGCCGCTGGAGCTGAAGAACACGTGCTCGAACTTGCGCCCGCCCCCCTGCGGCGCGAGCTGCGCCAGCTTGGTCGCCAGCTGCACCGCCGGCACGTTGGTGGTCTGGAAGAAGGTGTTGTAGAACGGCAGCGTCATGGTCTGCTGGTAACCGGCGTCGGCCAGCTCCTTGCGGCCGTAGCCGGCGTTGACGCACCACAGGCCGCTCATGGCGTCGAGGATCTTCGCGCCCTCGGAATCCCAGATGTAGATGTTGTCGGCACGCGTGATCACGCGCGAGCCGCGCGTGGCCAAGTCACCGTGGTCGGTGAAGGGGTGGATGAAGTGCGCGCTGTCCAGCGCCTGGATGGCCTTGGTGTCCTGCTGCTCGGCGCGGCGGACCAGCGCGGGCGGGGCGATGAGGGTCGAGGTGTTCATGCGGGGTCTCTTCTTTCAAACTCAGACGTGCAGCAACAGGTGTTCGCGTTCCCAGGGCGAGATCACCTTCATGAACTCGTCGAACTCCAGCTCCTTGATCTCGGTGTAGATGGTGATGAACTCTTTGCCCAGCACGTCGTGCAGATCGGTCTCGCGGCGCAGCCAGTCCAGCGCCTCGCCCAGGCTGCGCGGCAGCGAGTAGGGCGAGAGGTAGGCATCGCCCTTCATCTCGGGCTTGGGCTTGATCTTGTTCTTCAGGCCCAGGTAGCCGCAGGCCAGCGTCATGGCCATCGCCACGTACGGGTTGGCGTCGGCGCCGATCACGCGGTTCTCCACGCGCCGCGCCTCGGGGCTGGAGATCGGCGAGCGGATGCCCACCGTGCGGTTGTCGTGGCCCCACTCGATGTTGATCGGCGCGGCCGTGTGGCGCGAGAGGCGCCGGTAGCTGTTCACGTAGGGCGCGACCAGCACCATGGCCGCCGGGATGTAGCGCTGCAGGCCTCCGATGTAGTGGTAGAAGGCCTCGGAGGGCGTGCCGTCGTCGTTGCTGAAGATGTTCTTGCCGGAGGCCTTGTTCAGGATGCTCTGGTGCACGTGCATGGCCGAGCCGGGCTCGCCCGCGATCGGCTTGGCCATGAAGGTGGCGTACATGTCGTGCCGCAGCGCCGACTCGCGCACCGTGCGCTTGAAGAAGAACACCTCGTCGGCCAGGCCCAGCGGGTGGGCGTGGAAGAAGTTGATCTCCATCTGCCCCGCGCCGGCCTCGTGGATCAGCGTGTCCACGTTGAGCTTCATCTTGTCGCAGTAGTCGTAGATCTCCTCGAACAGCGGGTCGAACTCGTTGACCGCGTCGATGCTGTACGACTGGCGCGAGGTCTCGGCGCGGCCGCTGCGCCCGATGGGGGCCTTGAGCAGCGTGTTCGGGTCGGTGTTGCGCGCCGTCAGGTAGAACTCCAGTTCGGGCGCGACCACCGGGTCCAGGCCCTCGGCGTCGAACAGGTCGCACACGTGGCGCAGCACGCTGCGCGGCGCGAACGGCACCAGCTTGCCGGCGTGGTCGAAGCAGTCGTGGATCACCTGTGCCGTCGGGTCGGTGGCCCAGGGCACGATGCGCGCGGTGGTCGGGTCCGGGCGCAGCTGCATGTCGCGGTCGGTCGGCTCGATCACGTCGTAGTACGGCCCGCTGGCCGGAAACTCCCCGGTCACCCCCATGGCCACGATGCCCTGGGGCAGTCGCATGCCCCGGTCCTCGGTGAACTTCTCACGCGGCAGGATCTTGCCGCGCGCCACGCCAGTCAGGTCGGGCACCAGGCACTCGACTTCGGTCACGCGGTTCTGGTTGAGCCAGTTCTCCAGATCGTTGAAGCTCATCTTTTGGGGGGCTGTCATGTGCCATCTCCTGGGGTTGGTGTTGTGCGTGATTCCAGAGGCATCGAGGGTCCGGCTCCGCCGGCCCGAGATGCCGTCCCCCCTCCCAGCGCCGAAGGCGCGCCAGAGAGGGGGGAAGCCGCGCAGCGGCGCAGGGGGGTGTTCATGCTCTCGCCAGGTCGGCGTGTTGCAGGCGCAGGTTCATGCGCTGGCGGCAGGCACGGCCGAAGGCCTCGAAGATCGCGGCGTAGAAAGGGGTTTCCCAGCAGCGCCACTCGGGGTGGAACTGCACGGCGTAGGCGAAGGTTCGCGCGCCGCGCACACCGAAGGCCTCCACCAGGCCGTCGGGCGCGTGCGCCAGGGCGTCGAGCCCGGCGGCCAGGCGGTTGATGCCCTGGCCGTGCAGCGAGTTGACCTGCGTCTCAGGGCCGCCGGCCCATTCCTCGAACACGCTGCCCGGCGCGAAGCGGATGGCGTGGCGCGGCGCGTACTGCTCGTCGGGCGGCGCGGTCTTGGGTTCGCGGTGGTCCATCATGCCGGGCACCTCGTGCACGCGCTGGTGCAGCGTGCCGCCCAGGGCCACGTTGATCTCCTGGAAACCGCGGCAGATGCCCAGCAGCGGCACGCCCTCGTGCACACAGGCCTTCACCAGCGCCAGCGTGAGCAGGTCGCGGTCGGCGTCCAGCGGCAGGCTGGGGTCGGCCACGTCCTCGTCGAAATGGGAGGGGTGCACGTTGGAGGGTGAGCCGGTCAGCATCACGCCGTCCACCAGGGCCAGCAGTTCGCTGATCTGGCCGGTGTCGGCCAGCGGGAACATCACCGGCTGGGCATCCGCCCCGACCTTGACGGCCCGGGCGTATTTGTCACCCAGCAACAGAAAGGGCATCTGATGCCCGTGATCGCCCATCAGGCGGTGGTCGGCAGGCAGCCAGACCATGCAAGGTGGCTTGTTCATGAAGACTCCAGACAATGGCATTCATTGTGGGGGGCCAATTGGATTGGAACGAGGGCCATTTGGCCCCATGTTATGGTGCCAATGGCTCCCCCCTGCGCCGCTGACGCGGCTTCCCCCCGGAGGGGGGACCGCACCTGTGGCCCGGCCAAGCCGGTTCCACGGTACGCCTGGAGGGGGATTTCGCTCCGGATAAGGCTTTGCATGCTGTCTGAATTTCTTCTGGCCGAAATGAGCCGCCTGGGCTCGCAGGACGCCCTGCCCTTGCACCGGCAGCTCTACGAGGCGCTGCGCCGCGCCATGCTCGACGGCAAGCTGGGCGCGGGCGAGCGCCTGCCCTCCAGCCGCGACCTGGCCCAGGACCTGCGCCTCTCGCGCAACACCGTGGTGGCCGCGATCAACCAGCTCAGCGTCGAGGGCTACCTCGCCAGCCGCGTGGGCAGCGGCACCTTCGTCAACGACAACGTGCCGCGCACCACGCCGGGGCGCTCGGCGCGCCCGGGGCCGGGCCGAGCGGCCGCCACGGTGCGAGCCGCCCGCCTGTCCACGCGCGGTCAGGCGCTGTCCAGCACCTTCTGCGCCACCGAGCTGGAGGTGCAGCCCTTCACGCCCGGCATCGCCGACTTCAGCGCCTTCCCGCTCACGCTCTGGCAGCGCCTGCAGAACAAGCACTGGCGCATGACCTACCCGGACATGCTGGACTACAACGACTCGGGCGGCTACGCGCCGCTGCGCCGCGCCGTGGCCGACTACCTGCGCGTGTTCCGCAGCGTGCACCTGGAGGCCGACCAGGTCGTCATCACCAGCGGCACCCAGCAGTCGCTCGAGCTCTGCGCGCGCCTGCTGGCCGACCACGGCGACACGGTGTGGGTGGAAGACCCGGCCTACTGGGGCGCGGTGAAGGCCTTCATGGCCACCGGCCTCGCCCTGCATCCGGTGGCGGTGGACGAACAGGGCATCAACCCCAGCACCGCCGACAACGCGCGCCCGCCGCGCCTGATCTACGTCACGCCCTCGCACCAGTACCCCACCGGGGCGGTGATGTCGCTGCCCCGGCGCCACCAGCTGCTGGCCACCGCGCGCGCACACGATGCCTGGGTGCTGGAAGACGACTACGACAGCGAGTACCGCTTCAGCGGCCCGCCGATCTCCAGCCTGGAAGGCCTGGACACCGACGGCCGCGTGTTCTACATGGGCACCTTCTCCAAGGTGCTCTACCCGGGGCTGAAGATCGGCTACCTCGTGGTGCCCAAGCCGCTGGTGGCGGCCTTCAAGCAGGCCCACTACGACCTCAACCGCCCGGGCCAGATGCCGGTGCAGGCCGCGCTGGCCGAGTTCATCGAAATGGGCCACTTCGCCAGCGCGCTGCGCCGCGCGCGCCAGAACTACGGCGAGCGCCGCCAGTGCCTGCTCGAAGCCCTGAAACCGGTGCTGCGCGACGACCTGCCCGACGGCCCCAGCATCAGCGGCGCCGAGCAGGGCCTGCACCTGTGCCTGCGCCTGCCGCCCGAGGTGGACGACCGGGCGCTGGCGCAGCGCATCGCGCAGCACGGCCTCACGGTGCGGCCGCTCTCGGCCTACTGCCTGCAGCGCAAGGACCTGCGCGGCCTGGTGATCGGGTACGGTTACGCGCCGCTGGCGGAAATCGAGGGCTGCGGGCCGGTGCTGGCCCGCACCGTGCTGCAGGCCCTGGGGGCCTGATTCAGAACACGTCGCGCAGGCGGTGCCACAACATGCCCAGCGCCAGGCTGGGTGTGCGCAGCAGCGCGCCGCCGGGAAAGCGGCGGTGCTTCAGGCGCGCGTACACGTCGAAACGCGCCGCCTGCCCGGCCACGGCCTCGGCCACCAGCCGGCCGGCCAGACCGGTGAGCGCCACGCCGTGGCCGCTGAAGCCCTGCAGGTAATACAGGTTGTCGCCCAGGCGGCCGAAGTCGGGCGCGCGGTTCATGCTGATGTCCACGAAGCCACCCCACAGGTGCTCGATCGGCACCTCGCGCAGCGCGGGAAACACCTCGCCCATGCGTTGGCGCATCAGGGTTTCCAGGTTCACCGGTGTGCGCGTGGTGTAGCTCCCGCGCCCGCCAAACAGCATGCGGTGGTCGGCGCTGAAGCGGAAGTAGTCGAGCACGAAGTTGTTGTCGCACACGGCCGCGTTGCGCGGGATCAGGCGCGCGCACAGCTCGGGGTCCAGCGGTGCCGTGCCCAGGATGTAGGTGCCCACCGGCATGATGCGCGGCGCGATCTCGGGCGCCACGCGCGGGCCGTATTCGGGCAGCATGCAGTTGCCCGCGAGCACGCCGAAACGCGCCTTCACCTGGCCGCGCGCGGTGCTGGCCACCAGCGTGGCGCCGCGCTGCAGGCCGGTCACCGGCGAGTGCTCGAAAAGGCGCACGCCTGCGGCCTGCGCGGCGCGCGCCAGGCCCAGCGCGTACTTCAGCGGGTGCAGGTGGCCCGAGCGCTGCTCGCGCGCGGCCGCCACGTAGCGCGGGCTGTTGATCAGGCGCGGCAGGTCGGCGCCCTCGGCCCAGTCCACCGCGAGACCGCGCCGCTTCAGGCCTTCCATTTCCTCGTGCAGCTCCTGCGCCTTGCGCGCCGAATCGGCCACGTAGACATAACCGTTGACCCGGTCGCACTCGATGCCGTGCTCGGCGATGCGCGCGTCGATCAGGTCCAGCGCCTCCAGCGACATGTCCCAGGCGCGCCTGGCGTCTTCGGCGCCGAGCTGCTGCTCGAACGGGCCCTGCCCGCTCGCATAACCCACGATCGCCTGACCCCCGTTGCGCCCGCTCGCGCCGCTGCCGATGCGATCGGCCTCCAGCACCACCACCGAAAAACCGCGCTGCGCCAGTTCCAGCGCCGCGCTCAGGCCGGAGAAGCCGGCGCCGACCACCACCACGTCGGCCTCGACCGTCTCAGCCAGCGGCGGCAAGGCCTCGGGCCGCTGCACGCTGGCTTCGTAGTAACTCTTCTGGTTGAGCTGGGTGTCCGAGCCGATGAGGGACATCAGGCACCTCCCAGCCGCTTCGCGACCTGGCCGCTGAGGTAGGTCCAGACGAACGTTGCCGCCGCGTTGGTGGTCAGCTCGGCGTGGTCGTAGGCCGGGGCCACCTCCACGCAGTCCATGCCGATCCAGTTCAGGTCGGCCAGCGATTCCAGGAAGGTGAGCACCTGCGAGCTCGTCAGGCCGCCCGGCTCGGGCGTGCCGGTGCCGGGCGCGAAGGCCGGGTCCAGGCAGTCGATGTCCAGCGTGAGGTAACAGGGGCGTCGGCCGATGCGCGCGCGGATCGCGTCGATGGCGGGTTGCAGGCCCGCGCCGTCCAGCCCGCGCAGCGCACGCGCCGTGAAGATCTGGCCGCCCTGGTCGGCGACGTACTCGCGCGCGGCGCGCTCACCGCTGGAGCGGATGCCGATCTGCACCGTGTGCGCCGGGCTCGCCAGCCCTTCCTGCAGCGCCTCATAGGTCCAGGTGCCGTGGCCGGACGGCTCGCCGAAGTGGTCGACCCAGGTGTCGCAGTGGGCGTCGAAGTGCACCAGCGCCAGCGGTTCGCCGCCGTGCCGCGCTTTGGCAGCGCGCAGCAGCGAGAGCGTGACGGAGTGGTCGCCCCCCAGGAACACGCAATGGTGCTTCGCCATCAGCGCCGCCGCCTGTTCCTCGATATGGCGGCGCACCTCGGGCAGCGGCGAGGCGTTGGGCAGGCGCAGGTCGAGCGCGTCGCCCAGGTGCGCCAGGGGCGAGACGTCGAACACCGGGTGGATGCCGTCGCACAGCATCAGGCTGGCCGCGCGGATCGCCTGCGGGCCGAAGCGCGCGCCCGGCCGGTTGGTCACCACCCCGTCGAAAGGCACGCCCGCGACGGCAAAAGGCTGGTCGGCCAGCGGGGCGCAGGCGAGGAAGCGGTTGGTGTTGTTGGCGTAGGCGAACTGACCCATGGCCATGAAAACGTCCTCGGTGAACAGGGTGCCAGAAGATCCCCCCCGCCGGTACCGCCCATGAGTCCAATTGACCGGCGGCGTCGGTGTCCACCGGCCGGGGTGACTTTCGTCACTTCCGCGATGCGCCCCCAGCGCCTAACATGCCCGCACCATGCATGCCCTGGTTGCCCCACCCGCCCACGCCGCGCCCGACCCGCACGGCGCCACCGGCTTGCTGGTGGTGGACGACCACGACCTGCTGCGCCTGGGCCTGCTCACCTTGGTGCAGGCCCACGCCACCGACAGCGGGCGCCAGATCAAGGTGCTGGAATCGCGCACCCTGCAGGAGGCGATGGAGCTGTACGGCCGCTACCGGCAGCGCATCGGCCTGGTGCTGCTGGACCTGCACCTGCCCGACGCCCACGGCCTCTCGGGCCTGACCGCCTTCGTCAAGGCCTTCCCCGAGGCGCCGGTGGTGGTGCTTTCAGGCGTGAACGACCCCGGCCTGATGCGCCACGCCCTCTCGCGCGGCGCGCGCGCCTACCTCGCCAAGTCGGGCGACCTCAAGGAGGTCATCGGCTACATCCGCTCGCTGGGCCTGTTCGGCCCCACGCCGGCGCCCGGACCCGCCGCGCCCACCGAGCCGGTGCTGCGCAGCGTGCGCAACGCCGACGGCGAATCGCTGCAGCTCACCGAACGCCAGGTGCAGGTGCTGGAATGGGTGCTGGCAGGGCAGTCCAACCGCGACATCGCCGAGCGCGCCCACCTCAGCGAAGGCACGGTGAAGAACCACGTCTCGGCGCTGCTGCTGCTGTTCGGCGTCAGGTCGCGCGCCCAATTGATCAGCCTGTTGCGGTGACGGAACCGGACACCGGCGACCTGACGCAGCAGCGCGTGCTGCGCGAGCAGGTCGCCGCGCTGTACGCCACTGCGCTGAGTTCCACCATCGCCGACGCGGTGCTCGCCTGGGCCCTGTGCGCGCTGTTCTGGTGGCAGCTGCGCGACCCCCTGGTCTTCGTGTGGCTGGGTCTGCACACCATCCAGGTGCTGCGCTACCCGCTCATCCACGCCTACTTCCGCGATCCCCAGGCCGCCGCGCGCAGTGCGTTCTGGGCCCGGCGGCAGTGGCGCGAGCTGCTGTACTACAGCGCCACCTGGGGCCTGGCGCCCTGGCTGTTCATGCCAGCCGACGACATGCCCATGACCACGTTGCTCATGCTCATCATGCTCGGCCTCATCAGCGGCGGCGTGCCGTCGGTGGCGCCACGCTGGGCCTCGGTGCTGGCCTTCGTGCTGCCCATGATGGCCGGCCTGATCTCCGCCCTGCTCTGGCGCGGCGACACCACGCACCTCTTCCTGGCCGCCTGCGCCGGCATCTACACCGGCGCCATGCTGCACTTCGCGCGCCGCCAGCACCTGCTGCTCACCGCCTCGCTGCAGATGCGCTTCGAGAAAGAGGCGCTGGCCGAGCAGCTCGCCGGGCAGATGGCCGCCACCCAGCGCGCCAGCGAGGAGAAGACGCGCTTCTTCGCCGCCGCCAGCCACGACCTGCGCCAGCCGCTGCACGCCATCGCCCTCTTCGGCGCCGTGCTCGACAAGGAACTGCAGGGCCAGCCCACGCACACCCACGCGCAGCGCCTCATGGGCGCGGTGCATTCGCTGGGCACCTCGCTGGACACCATGCTCGACGTCTCGCGGCTCGACGCCGGCGTGATCGAGGCCGATGTGCAGGACGTGCCGCTCAGCACCGTGCTGCAGGCCCTGCACCCCTCGCTCGCCTCGCGCGCGGAAGAGCGCGAACTGCAGCTGCGCCTGCGCGCCACGCCAGTGTGGGTGCGCACCGACCCGCACCTGCTGCAGCGCCTGCTGGGCAACCTGATCGAGAACGCCATCAAGTACACCGCGCACGGCGGCGTGCTGGTGGTGGCGCGGCCGCGCGGCGCGCAGGTCTGGATCGACGTGGTGGACACCGGCATCGGCATCGCGCCCGAGCACGCCGACCGCGTGTTCGACGAGTTCTACCAGGTCGACAACCCGGGGCGCGACCGCACGCGCGGCCTGGGCATCGGCCTGTCCATCGTGCGCCGGCTCTCGCAGTTGCTGGACCACCCGGTGCGCCTGCGCTCCTGGCCCGGCCATGGCACGCGCTTTCGCGTCACCGTGCCCCGCGCCAAACCCACGCCCGAACCCACCCTCTACCGCCGGCCAGCCACCCTGGCGGCCAGCCAGGCGCTGCCACGCCGCGTGCTGCTGGTCGACGACGAGGCCGACATCACCGATGCGCTGAGTGCCTTCCTTCAGACCTGGGGCGTGGCCTCGGAGACCGCGCGCGACGAGGACGGCGCCGCGCTCGCCCTGCAGGCCGCCGCCGCGCGGCAAGAGCCCTTCGACGCCCTGCTCTGCGACTACCGCCTGGCCGAGGGCGCCGACGGCCTGGCCGCTTCGCAGCGCCTGCGCGCGCGTTTCGGCCAGGCGCTGCCCGTGCTGCTGATCACCGGCGAGACCGCGCCCGATCGCCTGCAGCGCGTGCGCGACTCGGGCGTACCCGTGCTGTTCAAGCCGGTCGATCCCGAGCGGCTGCTGCAGGCCCTGGCCCTTCTTCGCCGTTGAGCCCGGCCCCGGTATAGCATCTGCCCCGGCGCCGCCATCCGGCGGCACCTTCCTGAGGACGATCACACATGAAGCTCTACTACTCCCCCGGCGCCTGCTCGCTCTCCCCGCACATCGCTCTGCACGAAGCCGGCCTGGCCTTCGAGGCCGTGCCCGCGCCCACCAAGACCCACCAGCTGCCCGACGGCACCGACTACTACACCATCAACCCGCTGGGCTATGTGCCGCTGCTCGAACTCGACGGCGGCGAGCGCCTGCGTGAAGGCCCGGCCATCGTGCAGTACATCGCCGACCAGGTGCCGCAGAAGAACCTCGCCCCGGCCAACGGCACGCTGGCGCGCTACCAGATGCAATCCTGGCTGAACTTCATCGGCACCGAAGTGCACAAGAGCTTCTCGCCGTTGTTCAACCCAGCCACGCCCGACGAGGTGAAGACCGCCACCAAGGACAAGCTGGGCCAGCGCCTGAAGTGGGTCGACAGCCAGCTCGCCGGCAAGCAGTACCTGATGGGCAACGACTTCAGCGTGGCCGACGGTTACCTGTTCACCGTCACCAACTGGGCGCCGCGCGTGGGTGTGGACATCACCGGCCTGGCCAACCTCACGGCCTACCGCGCCCGCGTGGGTGCCCGGCCGGCCGTGCAGGCCGCGATGAAGGCAGAAGGCCTGATTTAAGAAAACACCCCCGCGCCGCCTGCGGCGTCACCCCCTCCAGGGGGCGTGCCTGGCGGCCCGGCAAAGCCGGTTCCGCGGGCACTCTGGACGGCGCCTTCTCACATCAGCGCTTTTTGCTTCATCGCCAGCGCCGCGCCCAGCCAGAGCGCGACGGCCGAGAACACCAGGCCGCGCGCCAGGCCGCCGGGGCCGTCGGCGATGAAACCCACCACCGTGGGGCCGACGATCTGGCCGACCGCGAACACGATGGTGAAGGCGCTGATGCCCGCAGCCCACTGCGCGGGCGGCAGGTTGTGCCGCACCAGCGCGGTGGTCGAGGCCACCACCGACAGGAACACCCCGCCGAACACCAGGCCCGAGGCCAGCACCAGCGGCCAGCTGCTGGTGAGCGCCGGCACGATGGCCGCCACGCCCAGCAAAGCGTTGAGCCGCGCCAGCGCCTGGCCGTTGCGGTGGCGGTCCAGCAGGCCGGCCCAGATGCGCGACGAAGCCACCACCGCCACGCCGAGCAGGGCATAGAACAGCGTGATCGAGCCGGACGACCCACCCTGCTCGCGCAGCAAGGCGATCACGAAGGTCATGTAGCCGATGTAGCCCACGCCGAACCCCGTGTAACCCGCGAGCGAGAAAACGAAGTCGCGCGCTCGGAACACGCGCCCGTGGCCCGCCTGTGTGCCGGCCGACGGCGCGGCATGCGCCGCCAGCACGCGCGCAGGCCAGGCCATGAGCGCGGTGGCCAGCAGGCAGACCAGCGCCAACCCCCACCAGGCCCAGGCCCAGGCATGCGGCGGCGCCGCCGCCGCCAGCACGGGCGGCACGCCCAGCGCCGAGACCACGATGCCCAGTCCCGTTCCGCCGTAGTACAGGCCCAGCAGAAAGCCGCTGCGCCCCGGCTGGCGCGCGCCCAGCCGCGCAGCCAGCAGACCGCCCACGATGAACCCCACCGCACTCGCCACGCCCGCCAGCAGGCGCTGCGCAAGCAGCGGCGCGGCGGCCGTGAAGAAGCCGCTCAGACCCATGAACAGCGAGGCCAGCAGCGAGCCCGACAGCAGCAGGCCGGTGGGTGAGAAGCGCCGCATCAGCCAGGGCGTGGCCAGCGCGCCGATCAGGTAGCCCAGCGCGTTGAAGGTGTTCATCGCGCCGGCCAGCGTGTAGCTCCAGCCCAGGTCCTCGCGCATCGGCGGCAGCAGCAGGCCGTAGGCGAAGCGCGTGATGCCCAGCGACACCGCCGCACCGAGCGAGAGCGCCAGCGCAAGCCGCACGTAGGGTGTGGTATCGGGCACATCGGTGAGGGAGACGGGTTCGGTGCGTGGGTTCATGGCTGGGCCATTGTGGTTCAAGCGGTGCCCAACGGCGCCGGTGCCAATTCGGCGCGCAACGAAATGTCCACTGCCACGCAGCGGCCCACACACGCGCCACCGCGCTTAAGCTGGCACCATGCCCGACCCTCGACACATCGCCGCGCTCCAGCAAGCCGAACGCGAACGTTTCATCGCCACGCACCCGCAATCCCTGGCACTCGCCCAGGCCGCGCGGGCCCACTACCTGTTCGGCGTGCCCCTGCACTGGATGCGCGACTGGCCCAGCCCCGCCGCGCTGTTCGTGAGCGAGGCGCAAGGCGCCTCGCTCACCTGCGTGGACGGCCTGCGGCACACCGACTTCTGCCTCGGCGACACCGGCGCCATGTTCGGCCACAGCCCGGCACCGCTGGCCCAGGCCATCGCACAGCAGGCCGCGCAAGGCCTCACCTGCATGCTGCCGGCGGCCAACGCGGTGGCGGTGGGCGAAGGTCTCGCGCGCGTGTTCGGCCTGCCGATGTGGCAGCTGGCGCTGACCGCCAGCGATGCCAACCGCTTCGTGCTGCGCTGGGCGCGCGCGATCACTCAGCGGCCGCAGCTGCTGGTGTTCGACGGCTGCTACCACGGCGCGGTGGACGACACCCTGGTGGACCTCGACCCCGCGACCGGGCGCACGCTGCCGCGCCCCTCGGTGCTCGGCCAGGTCCACAACCACGCGGCCTTCACGCGCGTCGTGCCCTTCAACGACCTGCCCGCGCTCGAGGCCGCGCTGGCCCAGGGCGATGCGGCCTGCCTGCTGGCCGAGCCCGCGCTCACCAACTTCGGTCTGGTGCCACCCGCGCCCGGCTTCTGGGACGCGGCGCGCGACCTGTGCCGCCGGCACGGCGCGCTGTTCGTGTGCGACGAAACCCACACCATCTCCACCGCGCTGGGCGGCTACGCGCGGGCCCACGCGCTGGAACCTGATTTCCTGGTGGTCGGCAAGGCGGTGGCCGGCGGCCTGCCCTGCGCGGTCTATGGCTTCACCGCCGAGATGGCCGACCGGATGGCCCACGCCAAGGACGCCGCGCCCGAAGGCCACAGCGGCATCGGCACCACGCTCTCGGGCAATGCGCTCACCCTCGCCGCGCTGCAGGCCGCGCTCACCCACCTGCATACCGACGCCAGCTACACCCCCATGCTGGCGCTGGCCGAACGGCTCGAAGCCGGCCTGCGCGATCGCATCGCCCGGGCCGCCAAACCCTGGACGGTGACGCGCCTGGGTGCGCGCATGGAACTGCAGTTCATGCCGCACACCCCGCGCGACGCGCAGGACGTGCGCGACCACGCCCAAGCCGGACTCGAAGCCCTCACCCACCTCTTCATGCTCAACCGGGGCGTGCTGCTCACGCCTTTCCACAGCATGATGCTGGTCTCGCCCGCCACCACGGCTCAGGACGTGGACCAACTGCTGCAGGTCTTCGACGCGCTGCTGAACGCGCTCGCGGCCTAAGCCTCACCCAGCCCCAGCGGCGCGGGCGCGCGCAGCACGATGCGGGTGAACAGCCGGTCGAACTGCGGGTCGCGCGGCCTGCGCGGGTTCAATGGGTCGGTGTGCCGGGTGAAGGCCTCGTCCAGCACGGTCCAGTCCGCCTCGGTCAACACCTTCTCGGCCGCCGGCAGCAGGGCGGTTTCTTCCAGCCGCATGTGATCCAGATAAAACGCCACGTAGCGCTGCGCCTCGGCTTCAAACGCCGGGCGGTGCAGGTCACCCATGTACTCCCAGGCCATCAGCAGGTGCATCAGTTCGCGCACCCTCATCTCGCCGCTCATGTGGTCGCGCTCGAGCTGTTCGATGGTTGGCATCAGCTGCGGCGCCGCGCGCGCCAGGCGCGGGAACAGCAGGTTGGACTCCTTGGGGTGGTGGTTCTTCTCGGGGAAGGCGTCGATGTAGAACAGCATCGCGCGCAGCACGTCGAAGTAACGCTCGGGGCCGCCCGCGCCGGACGCATCGGGGCCGAGCCGCACCATCTGCGACAGCGTGGTCAGCATCGCACTCAGGCTGGCGTGCTCGTCAAGGATCACGCGCACGGCGTCGTGTGTCGTCGTCATGGGAAGTCTCCTCCTCCTGCAGGAGCCCCGAGCATCGCGCGGCGGCCGCGCGCGCGCCTTGACGTGCATCAAGCCTTGAGCGCGGGCTCAGCGCTGCGGCGGCTTCCAGCGCTTGAGCAGCAGCGCGTTGCTGACCACGCTCACTGAGCTCAGGGCCATGGCCGCGCCCGCCACCACCGGGCTGAGAAAGCCCAGTGCGGCCAGCGGGATGCCGGCCACGTTGTAGGCGAAGGCCCAGAACAGGTTCTGCCGGATCTTGCGCACCGTGCGGCGCGAGATGTCCAGCGCCGCCGCCACCAGCAGCGGGTCGCCGCGCATGAGCGTGATGCCGGCCGCGTGCATGGCCACATCGGCACTGGCGCCCTGGCTGTGGCTCATGGCCATGCCCACGTCGGCGGCGGCCAGCGCGGGCGCGTCGTTCACGCCATCGCCCACCATGGCCACGGTGTGCAGGCGGTCGCCCACCACGGCCGCGCGCAACTTGCGCACCACCGTCGCCTTGTCGCCCGGCAGCACCTCGGCGATCACCTCGTCGTGGTCCGCGCGCAGGCCCAGCCGCGAGGCCATGGCCAAGGCTGCGCCGCGGTTGTCGCCCGAGACCATGAACAGCCGCATGCCCTGCGACCGCAGGCCGGCGATCGCCTCGGCCGCGCCGGCCTTGGGCTCGTCGCCGAAGGCCAGCAGGGCCAGGGGTGCCCAGGTGGCGGCCGAGGCCGCATCACCCGGCGTCTGGCTGGCCAGCACCGACACCGTCGCACCCTCGGCCTGCAAGGCCTTGGCGCGCTCGTCCAGCGGGCCCAGCTTCGCGCCGAGCTCACCCATCCAGCGCAGGCTGCCCAGGGCCAGCAGCGCGCCGTTGACGCGGCCCTGGCTGCCCCGGCCCGAGACCGTCTGCACGTCCTGCGCGGCGTCCGATGCCACCTCGATGGACCTGGAGGCCGCGGCCTCCAGCACCGCGCGCGCCAGCGGGTGCGCGCTCTGCGCCTGCAGCGCCGCCGCCACCTGCAGCACGGCGATCTCGTCCACGCCCGGTGCGGCTTCGATCACCGTCAGGCGCGGGTGGCCTTCGGTCAGCGTGCCCGTCTTGTCAAAAGCCACCGTGTCCACCTTGTGCGCAATCTCCAGCGCCTGCGCGTCCTTGATCAGGATGCCATGCTGCGCAGCCACACCGGTGCCGGCCATGATGGCCGCCGGTGTGGCCAGACCCAGTGCACAGGGGCAGGCGATCACCAGCACCGCCACCGCGTGCAGCAAGGCCTCTTCCATCGGTGCACCGGTCCCCAGCCAGCCCAGCAGCGTGACCAGCGCGATCACCAGAACCACCGGCACGAACACGGCCGCCACCTGGTCCACCATGCGCTGCACCGGTGCCTTGGCGGCTTGAGCGTCCTGCACCAGGCCGATGATCTGGGCCAGCACGCTTTGCGCGCCGACCGCGCGCACCCGCACGTCCACCGCGCCCTCGCCGTTGAGCGAGCCCCCGGTCACGCCGTCGCCCACGTCCTTGGACACCGGCAGGGACTCGCCGGTCAGCATGGATTCGTCGGCCTGGGTGTGGCCCTGGACCACCGTGCCGTCGGCCGCGAAGCGCTCACCCGGCAACACGCGGATCACATCGCCAGGCAACAGTTCGTCCACCGCCACGTCGGTGGTCTCGGTGCGGCGGATGCCATCGGGCAACAGATGGGCTCGCTCGGGTCGCAGCGCGTGCAGCGCACGGATGGCGGTGGTGGTCTGGCGCTTGGCGCGCGCCTCCAGCCACTTGCCCAGCAGCACCAGCGTGATCACCACCGCCGAGGCCTCGTAGTACAGGTGCGGCACCTCGCCCGCTTCGGCGCGCCACCACAGCCAGGTCGACAGCGCCCAGCCCGCCGTGGTGCCGATCGCCACCAGCAGTTCCATGTTGCCAGTGCGCGCCCTGAGCGCGTGCCAGCCGGCGCGGTAGAAACGCGCGCCCAGCACGAACTGCACCGGCGTGGCCAGCAGGAACTGGATCCAGGCCGGCAGCATCCAGTGCTGGCCGAACAGGTCTCCCACCATGGGCAGCACCAGTGGCGTCGAGAGCAGCACACCCATCAGCACCGGCAGCAGGTCGCGCGGCACGCCCATCACGCGCTCGGTGTCCTCCTCGTCCAGGGCATCCAGCGTGCGCGGCTCGTAACCCGCGTCGCGCACGGCGCGCTTGATGCGCGCCAGCGATTCGGCCTCGTCCACGCCACTGAGCGTGACGCGCGCCGACTCGGTGGCCAGGTTCACGGTGGCGTCGCTCACGCCCGGTTGCTTGCGCAAGGCCTTCTCGACCCGCGTCACGCACGAGGCGCAGGTCATGCCGCCCACACCCAGATCGATCTGGGTCAGTGGATAGGTCGAGAAGGTGGCACCAGCGTTGGAGGAGGCAGCGATCGTGTTCATGGAGTCAGCATAAGCTTTACCACCATGGGAAGGTCAACCGCGCTTGTAGCGAACTGTGACAGCGCAGCCACCGCTTGACCTTGACACCATGTCAAGGATCACAATGGCTTCATGTTCCATCCACCATTGAAGAAAGACACCATGAAACAAGTCCTCGATGTGCACGGCATGACCTGCGGCCACTGCGAAAAGTCCGTGACCGCCGCCATCAAGCTGCTCGATCCCCAGGCCGAAGTCCACATCGACCGCGGCCAGAACCGCGTCGAGGTGAACAGCACACAGTCGCGCGAAGCCCTGGCCGAAGCGATCCGCGAAGAAGGCTACCAAGTGGCGGCCTGACCCCATGGCCACCGACCGCCTTCTGCACGCGCTGGCTCCCACTGGCGAGCAAGACCCGGGCGACGCGCTGATCCATTGGCCGGTCAGCATCGGCAAGGCCGCGCAACTCAGCGGCATCTCGCCCAAGATGCTGCGCCACTACGAAAGCCTGGGCCTGCTCACGCCCGTGCCCCGCACCGACAGCAACTACCGCCAGTACAGCCTGGCTGACGTGCACACGCTGCGCTTCATCCGCCGCGCGCGCGACATGGGCTTCGGCCTGGATGCCATCACCGAACTCGTGAGCCTCTGGCACAACCGCCGGCGCAGCAGCGCCAGCGTCAAGCGCATCACACAGAAACACCTGAACGAACTGGCCCAGCGCATCGAAGCCCTGCAGGCCATGCAGCGCACGCTGGACCAGCTGCTGCACCTGTGCCCTGGCGACGACCGACCCGACTGTCCCATCCTCGACGACCTGAGCCACCCCGCTTGCACAGTTGCTGCAAAAAGCAGCACAAAACTTTACAAACCCGCCACATCGGCGGCACGGGGTGGAAACACGCGCGCCAGACACTGAAACCACTCCGCAGCCCGACACCTGTCCTGTGGAGATCCATCCTCAACAGACACCAGGAGTCCTCATGAAATCGCTTCCGAAACGCGCGCTGATCGCCACCACCCTGGCCACCGCCCTGGTGGGCACCTTTGCCACCGCCCTGGTGCAGGCCTCGGCCCTGCACCCCACGGCCCTGGCGGCCGACACCGTCACCGTCGTGGCCCAGGCCGACACGGCGGCCAAGCCGGCCGTCAAACCCACCGCCGAGCAGCGCGACCAGAAACGCGCCGAACACCACGCCCAGATGCAGAAGCACATGGCCGAGCGCCAAGCGGCCCTCAAGGCCGAGCTCAAGCTCACCCCCGAACAGGAACCGGCCTGGAATGCGTTCATTGCCCGCACGCAGCCTCAGGCTGGCGCCATGCCGCGCCAAGGCACCCGGGAAGACTGGTCCAAGCTGACCACGCCGCAGCGCCTGGACAAGATGCAGGCCCTGAAAGCCGAGCGCGATGCCGCGATGGCCAAACGCGTCGACGCGATCAAGAGCTTCTATGCGGTTTTGAACGCCGATCAACAAAAAGTGTTTGATTCAAAACACCTGGGCGGCTTCCAGCGTGCCGGCATGCACCGCGGCCATCGGGGTGAACACCGGCACCACGGCGAGCAACCGAGCGTGAAAAAGCCGGCCTGACCAGGCACCCGGACCGAGCCGGGTTCCCGTTCCACTATTCTTCTAAATCTTTAAATACAAAATAGCAGTAGTAGTAGAGGGCGCTGTCCAGTGTGGAAAAGCGCCCTTTTTCTTGCTGGATCAAGGACTTGGCTCACTCAGAAGCCTGTGTGAAGGGCGCGGTTCCTTGAAGCTCGAAACGGGGATAACCAGGCAGTTACCCACTTCTCTGTGGATAACTAGCGCGTTGTTAAAAAATTATTCACAGGTTTGTGCAAAACCCGCTCATCGGTTGCTGAAACATGCCCTGACACCTGCACACCTTCCCGGGCCGAAACCCGTCAACCCGGCTGGTAAGATGCGCCGCTTCACAGCCAGACCTGCCGACCCGGCGTTCCTGCGGCTGGCCCGTTTTTGGATCTGTTTCGCCCATGTCTGTCGCCCTCGCAGGAAACGCGCCCGCCACCTTCGAAATCAAGAGTGCCCACCTGCCTTTGGTGGCCCTGATGCTCAAGTCGTCCAACCTGGATCTCCTGGCGCAGGAGTTCGCCCAGCGTTTTGGCGACATGCCCGACTTCTTCGACCACGATCCAGTGGTCATCGACCTGCACCCTTTGAACGTGGCCGAGGCCCATGCCCTGCCCGACTTCGGCGCGCTGCAGACCCTGCTGCGCCAGCACCGCCTCACACCCCTGGCCGTGCGCGGCGGCACCATCGAACAGACCGCGCTGGCCGTCGCCGCCGGCCTCACGCCCGCGCCCGACGCCACCGTGCAACGGGCCGCCCCGTCGGCGGCGCCGACCGAGACCGCCTCGCCGGAACCCGTGGCCGCGCCCCAGCCGATGCCCGTGCCCGGTGCCCTGGTGATCGACAAGCCCCTGCGCTCGGGCCAGCAGGTCTATGCACGCGGCCGCGATCTGGTGGTCATGGCCATGGTCAACCCGGGTGCCGAGGTGATCGCCGACGGCAACATCCACGTGTACGCGCCGCTGCGTGGCAAGGCCATCGCCGGTGCGCGCGGCTACGGGGAGGCGCGCATCTTCGCGCTGTCCATGGCGCCAGAACTCATTTCCATCGCCGGCATCTACCGCACCAGCGAAGTGGCCCTGCCCGAATCGGTCCAGGGCAAGACCGCGCAGGTGCGCCTGGTGCCCGGCCCCGATGGCGACAAACTCGTGATCGACGCCATCGGCGCCTGAGTCTCACCCCTTATTCGAATCGAAGGACTTTCACCATGACCAAGATTGTTGTCGTCACCTCCGGCAAGGGCGGCGTGGGCAAGACCACCACCAGCGCCAGCTTCGCCTCGGGCCTGGCCCTGCGCGGCCACAAGACCGCCGTCATCGATTTCGACGTGGGCCTGCGCAACCTGGACCTCATCATGGGCTGCGAGCGCCGCGTGGTGTACGACCTGATCAACGTCATCCAGGGCGAGGCCAACCTGAACCAGGCCCTGATCAAGGACAAGCAGTGCGACAACCTGTTCGTGCTGGCCGCCAGCCAGACGCGCGACAAGGACGCCCTGAGCCAGGAAGGCGTGCACAAGGTGCTGACCGACCTGTCGGCCATGGGCTTCGAGTACATCATCTGCGACTCGCCCGCCGGCATCGAGACCGGTGCGCTCATGGCCATGCACTACGCCGATGAGGCGCTGGTGGTGACCAACCCCGAGGTCTCCAGCGTGCGCGACTCCGACCGCATCCTGGGCATGCTGGGCAGCAAGACGCAGCGTGCCATCGAGGGCAAGGAGCCGATCAAGGAACACCTGCTGATCACGCGCTACAACCCGGGCCGCGTGGCCGATGGCCAGATGCTCTCGCTCAGCGACATCCAGGACATCCTGCGCATCAAGCTGATCGGCGTGATCCCGGAAAGCGAAAGCGTGCTGACCGCCTCCAACCAGGGCATGCCGGCCATCCACCTCAAGGGCACGGACGTGGCCGAGGCCTACAGCGACGTGATCGACCGTTTCCTCGGCGCCGACAAACCGCTGCGCTTCATCGAAGCCGAAAAAGTGGGCTTCTTCAAGCGCCTGTTCGGAGGGAAGTAAGGCATGTCGATCCTGTCTTTCCTGCTGGGTGAAAAGAAGAAAACCGCCAGCGTCGCCAAGGAGCGCCTGCAGATCATCCTGGCGCACGAGCGCAGCGGGCGCAGCGCTTCCGAGCCCGACTACCTGCCTGCGCTGCAGCGCGAGCTGGTCGCGGTGATCGGCAAGTACATCAAGATCAACCCGGACGACATCAAGGTCCAGCTCGACCGCCAGGACAACCTGGACGTGCTCGAGGTCAAGATCGAGTTGCCCGACCGCAAGTGATCGGTGGCGGGCTGCGCCCGCCTCTGCAGTTCGTACCTTCGATGCCCCATCTCGGGCCGTCTTCCACCCGCTCTATGCCGCCGGTGTGCGGAACATCCACCAGTTCCTAGACTCCAAGTCTTGGGGTGGCGCCGGCTTGCCGGCGTGATGCGGTGCAAGAGCCGCACCCATCCCGGGTTTCGCGGCGCTGCTATGTTCTTGCTGGAATGGTGCAAGGACGCGGTTTCCAGCTTGTCTGGCTTCTCCTCTGGGCCTGTTTGTGGGGCAAATCGGGGCCGAGCAACGCCGCTTTTTCATTCCCCCGGGGCCGGGATGCCGCTGCGGCATTCGAACAGGCTCTGGATGAAGGTGTGGGGCTCGACAGTGCAGGGTCCATCCAGGGATTCCGGGTAGACATAGTCATCGCCCCATGGCACCAGGTCCGGCGGCATGCGGCGCTCCTGCGCGGGCCGCTTGGCGACGGCGACCTTCATGTACTCCGTCCAGACGGGCAATGCCAGGCTTCCCCCGGTGGCGTTGCCCAGGCTGCGCGACTGGTCGTACCCGATCCACACCACCGAAGCGACGCCCGATGAATAACCGGCGAACCAGGCATCGCGCGCGTCGTTGGACGTGCCGGTCTTGCCGGCCGTGTCCTCGCGCCCGAGTGCGCTCGCGCGCCGCCCCGTGCCGTGCCGCACCACGTCACGCAACATGCTGTCCATCACAAAGGCATTGCGTGGGGAGATCACCTGGCCGCGGGGCGACACCGGCGGCGCTTCGTAGAGCACCGCACCGCCGCGCTCGCTGACCTTGAGCACCAGGCGGGACTCGACCCGCTCTCCTTCGTTGGCGAACACCGCGTAGGCCTCGGTGAGCTGCAGCGGGGTCACCGCGCCCGCGCCCAGCGCCAGCGGCAGGATCGGGGGATTGAGCTCGGCCGCGAAACCGAAACGGGTGGCGAACTGCTGCACATATTCCGCGCCGGCAGCGTCCATGAGGTTGACCGCCACCACGTTCTTCGAACGTGCCAGGGCCCGCCGGGCCGTGATGAAACCTTCGTACTGGTTGCCGTAGTTGCGCGGCCGCCAGGCTTTGCGGCCACGCGCCGATGGCGTGACCAGCCGCTGCGTGTCGTCGACCAGGGTGCCGGGGAAATAACCCTTTTCCAGCGCAGCGGAAAACACGAAGGGCTTGAAGGTCGATCCCGGCTGGCGCACCGCCTGCACCGCGTGGTCGAACTGGTTGAACGCGAAGTCGAAGCCACCGGCCAGCGCCAGGATCTCACCCGACCTCGCATCGATGGACACCAGCGCGCCCTGCATCTGCGGCAGCTGTGTCAGCCGCCAGCGCCCGGCCGTGTCGGCCACGACACGAACGACGGCGCCCGGTTCGATGCGCCTGTGCGCGGGTGCGTCGGGCTTGAGCAGCGCGCTGCTGCCCGGGCTCAGCGTGTGGCGTGCAATGCGAACCACGGTGCCGTCGCGCAGGACGGCCGTGATGCCGGCGGAGGCGGAGGCTTCCAGCACGGTGGCCACGCGCAAGGCACCACTGTCCCGGTAGGGCGCGAGGGCCCGGCGGATGCCGGCCAGGTCGTCGGCCTGCACGGCTTGCTTCAGATGGCCTTCCGGCCCCGCAGGGCCGCGCTGGTGTTGTGCATTCAACAGGCCGGCGCGCAAGGCATGGGTGGCGGCGCGCTGCTCGGCCACGCGGATGGTGGTGGTCACATCCAGGCCCCGCGAGTAGGCCTCGTCCCCATAGCGCTCCACCAGCATCTTGCGAACCTGTTCGACCGCGTAGGCCGATGCCGGGTCGGTCGACGGGTGGTTCAGCGCCAGGGTCAAGGGCTCGGCGCGGGCCTGCTCATAGGCCTGCTCATCGAGGTAGCCCAACTCGCGCATGCGCTTGAGAATGTGCTGCTGGCGAACGGTGGCGCGCTCGCGGTTGGCGACCGGGTTGTAGGCGGAGGGCGCCTTGGGCAAGCCGGCCAGCATGGCCGCCTCGGCGACGCTGAGCTGGTCGAGCGTCTTGTCGAAGTAGACCGATGCGGCCGCCGCGAAACCGTAGGCCCGTTCGCCCAGGTAGATCTGGTTCATGTACAGCTCCAGAATCTTGTTCTTGCTGTAGACCGACTCGAGCTTGTAGGCCAGCATGATCTCCATGATCTTGCGCCGGTAGGTCTTCTCCCGGCTCAGGAAGAAGACCCGCGCGACCTGCATGGAGATGGTGCTGCCACCTTGCGCATGCCCACCGGCCACAAGGTTGCCGAGCGCCGCGCGCACGAGGCCCGCGTAGTCCACCGCCCCGTGTTCATGGAACCGCGCATCCTCGATGGCCAGCAAGGCCTGCTGCATGCGCAACGGGATGCGCTCGATCGGCACGAACTCCCGCCGTTCTTCGCCGTACTCGGCGAGCAGGCTGCCGTCCCTGGCGTGGATGCGCATGGGCAGCATCGGTTCGTAGTGGGCCAGGTGACCGACCTCGGGCAGCTGCTGCCACAGGCGGTGCAAGGCATGAGCGGCGCCGAGGGCAACGCCGACGCACAGGCCAAGGGCCAGCGCGGCGAAGAACCGGACCGCGAAGGGGGTTCGAAAGGGGAACATGGGCAAGGCTCGGGTGAAAGCGCCTCTCCCCCTGTCCTTTTACCTGAGAGTTTCGACTGCGTCGGCAGTCTGCCCCTTCGGTGTGCCGGTGCGCGCGCGGTGCGGCTCGGCCTCTCTCCAGTCGGCGAAATGTGTCTGCGGTCCGGTGGCCTGAGCGATCATGGGAGTTTGCGCCTTCGGCGGAGGCGTGACCCGCCTCGCTCTCCCGCAGAGCGTCGCAGTCTATCAGAGGGTCAAAACCCGGGCGTCACACCGGTGCGTGGGCACCCGTGCCACCTGGCCAGGGCGTGAGCACCTCGTGCCCCTCGGGCGTGACGGCCACCATGTGTTCCCACTGGGCGGACAGGGAGCGGTCTTTGGTCACGACGGTCCACCCATCGGCCAGGGTCCGGGTCTCGCGCTGGCCCGCGTTGAGCATGGGTTCGATGGTGAAGACCATCCCCGGCTCCAGCCTGAGCCCCTCGCCGCGCCGGCCATGGTGAAGCACGTTCGGTTCTTCGTGGTAGATCCGGCCAATGCCATGCCCGCAGTACTCGCGCACCACGCTGAAGTGCTCTCGATGGGCGACGGACTGGATGGCATGGCCAATGTCCCCCAGCGTCGCGCCTGGCCTGACCTGCCGGATGCCGGCCAGCAGGGCTTCATAGGTGGTCTCCACCAGACGCCGGGCCAGCACGTTGGGTGTGCCGACGAAGTACATGCGGCTGGTGTCGCCGAACCAGCCATCCTTGTTGACGGCCACATCGATGTTGATGATGTCGCCCTTCTTCAGCAGCTTGTCGGGCGAGGGGATGCCGTGGCAGACCACCTGATTGACGGAGGTGAGGATCGTTTTGGGATACCCGTGGTACCCCAGGTTGGCCGGGGTGGCGCCCTGGACATTCACGATGTGGTCGTGGCAGATCCGGTCCAGCGTCTCCGTGCTGACCCCGGGGACGACGTGGGGCTCGATCATGCCGAGCACCTCCGCGGCCAGCCTGCCGGCGCGCCGCGCCATCTCAATGTCCTCGGCCGACTTGATGGTGATGCCGCGAGCCACTAGCGCTGGCCCGCTGGGGCTGTGCGGGCCTTGCCCGCTGGGGTCGCGGCCGCCACGGTGATGTCCAGGCCCCCCGAGAGCTCCGCCCGCACCAGCAGCTGACAGATCTCCCGGTGGTCCAGCTCCGGGTGAAGCTCGGTCAGCATGCCGACCCGCATCCAGTGTTCGGCCTGCGCATTGATGGACCTGCTCAGCGCACTCCCCGCCACGCGCAGGTTCTCGTGCATCAGGTCCGAAATCTTGACGATCCCCATTCACCACCTCTATATGAAACGTATATGAATTATATACGTCTCACGGTGGGCAGTGGCTAGTTGGTGTTGGCCGGCGGGGCGGGGGGCGCGGCGGCCGGTGGGGGGTCCACCGGATCCAGCAGGCCCTTGGGCGGGTTGCGCTTCATTTCACCGGCCAGCGTCAGCTGCTCGGGACTCATGCATTCATCGGCCAGCCGTTTGCCCAGTTGCTGGCTCATGAGCATGGACTTGTTGCCCAGCTGCAGCCACATGGCGCCCCGCTTCGGGTCTTCGAGACGGATGGCACCGGTGCGGCTTTCCACCGGGTGCATGTAGTACCGCGCGTTGCGCATGTTCTTCACCTGCACGATGAAGAACCCCTGCCGCTTGGCGGGCACGATTTCCACAGCCGAGCCGAGTTCGCAGGGGATGTTGCCGAGGTACACGCGCTGCGCGACCACGAGATCGGCTTCGGTGAGGTTCACGCTGGAATCCTCTTCGATCGGCGTCACTTCTTCCACGGCCTTGGCCGCGGAGCGCGCCAGCGGCGCGCGTTTGGTCGTGGTGGTGGGTTTGGCCGCCGGCTTGGCGGCAGGCTTCGCGGGGGTCTGTTGCGCCATCACCGGGATGGGCGCAAACGCCACGGCGCTCAGGGAGAAGACGAGGGCAAGGATTTTCATGGGCCCTAGTCTGCCCGCATGACCGCTGAAATGCTGTTCGCAGATGTTTCGACCGCATCCACCGTGGGCGGCCCATGGCGCGGCTAGGGAAAGAACAACAGCACGGCAAACACGGCAAACAGCGCGAGGTGCATGTAACCCTGCAGCGCCGAGGTGCGCTGGCCGTTGAAGGTGAGCATGCTCAGCACGGCGGTGGCCGCAAACAGCGCCGTGTCCACGTGGGAGATGCCCATGACGACCTGCTTGTCGTACAACAAGCCAATGGCCAGCACCGCGGGCACCGTGAGCCCCACGGTGGAGACAAAGGCACCCAGACACAGGTTGACAGCCCGTTGCATCTCATTGCCCAGCGCCGCGCGCACGGCGGTCAGGGACTCGGGGGTGAACACGATCAGGGCGATGAGCACGCCACTCACAGCCACGGGCGCGCCCGCGGCCGCAATGCCGTAGTCGAGCACGACGGCCAGGTGGTGGCCCAGCAGAACGATCGGAACAATCATGGCCAGCAGCAGCAGCGAATGCACCCAGACATCCTTCCTGCTTTGCTGGACGGAACCCTCCGCCTTTTCGGTCCCGGTCGGCGCCCTGGAGGTCCGTTCCATGCGGCGCACCACCATCGCCCCGGGAGGGGGCTGAACGAAGAGGCGCTTGAGACTGCCGATCTGTTTCCACAGGAAGGCCGCGTACAGCAGCGCGGTGAGGACACCGATGCCCATCGCCTGCTCAGGCCCGAATTCACCCGCCGTGCTGGTGAACTTGGGCAACACCAGGGCCACCGTGGTCAACAGGGCAATCATCGACAGGTAGGCCGTGGCCCCTTGCGCATTGAACTCCTGTTCGCCATGCCGGGCAGCACCCACCGTCAGGCAGATCCCCATCACGAGGTTCAGGATGATCATCAACACGGCAAAAATGGAATCGCGCCCGATCGTGGGGGCTTCCCCCGGCCCCAGCAGCACCGAGGCAATCAGGATGACCTCGATGGCCACGATGGACAGCGTCAGGATGAGCGTGCCGTACGGCTCGCCCAGCTTGTGCGCCAGGTAGTCCGCCTCATGCACGACACCAAACGACGCCGCCACGATGGTGACCAGCAGCACGGCGAAACTCAGGCTGGCGACACCGGGTGTGAGTGGCGCGGCCAGCCAGGAGGATCCGTAAAAAGAGAACAAGCCCACCACGGCCCACGCGCCGAGCAGAAGTGCCCAGGTGGCCGCAGAGATGAGCCGCGCGCGTGCGGCGGGGGGGTGGAGGGAGGCGTTGACCATGGCGACCACTTTCACAAGCAGTGCGGGGGCCGTCCCTCGCGGTTGAATCCATGCCGATGGGGTCGTCCTCATCCGGCCTCACGCCTGGCGCGTGAGCCGAGCGATTATAGGTTTCAAGTGTGTGACCGCCTTGCCCCCCAGGGCGATCGGCGGCCCGGTGTCTCACGTCACCTGCATTGCTCGTCAAACGTGCCCGTCATGGTGGACACCACCTCGGGGCGGATGCCAAGCCAGGTCTCGACCTTCATGTTCGTGGCCTTGGCTTCGCATTGGAGCCGCGCCTGCTCGGGAGGCTTGGCCGGCATCAGCTTGATCAAACCCGACAGGGCATCGCAATACTGCTTGAAGTTCTTCACGCGCAATGCGTTGTCTCTCTGGGTGCGGAGCTTGTCGTACTCGGCACACTGCGGATCGGGTGCCGCGATGGACACGGCGGCGAGCAAGGACAGGGTCAGGCCAAGAAGGAGTTTGCGCATGGGAACGGGTCCCTGACGGGACGTGGTTGGGTCGGAAGGGGCGAGGGTCAACAGACGATCGCGAGTATTCATCGCGAGCCTCCCTGGCGTGAAGTGACCCCGGTCACATGGCGGCGGGTGAGAACGGCTGATCAGCGCGCCAGTGCGTCCAGCAGCTGTTGCGCCTGCACAGGTTTGTGCAGGAAGGGCACACCGCTGGCCCGGATGTCGGTGATGCGTTGCGGCGAGGTCTCGCCAGTCACCAGCAAGGTGCGCAGGTGGGGTGAGGTGTTGCGCAGGGCCAGGAGGTAGTCCAGGCCGTTGCGTTCTCCCGGGAGCCGGAAGTCGGAAACGACGGCTTCGATCGGGTGTCGCTGCAGCAGGTGCTGCGCCTGCGCCAGGTCGCTGGCGGGATACACCGCGCAACCGTGCGCGGATAGCACCAAGGCCATGGCCTCACGGCTGGCCGGCTCGTCGTCAATGACAAGCACATGGCGCGGCAGGGCGTTCGCGGCGTGAACCGGGGGAACAAGGCCCGTGTCTGCGGGGCTAGCCGGGTGGAGACTGCGCCTGTCGGCCTGTTTCACCCACACCCGAAAGCGTGTGCCTCGCGACGGCATTGATGAGAGCGCCATGGGATGTTCCAGCAGGCTCGAGAGCCGTTTGACGATGGACAGGCCGATGCCCAGACCGGATGCGCGGTCGCGTTGTGGATTGGCCAGCTGGTAGAACTCGTCGAACACCCGTTGTTGATGTTCTGTGGCAATGCCGATGCCGGTGTCGACCACCTCGAAGCGGACCCAGCCGGCCCGCCCTGCGGGGACCCCCGACCTTGCCGCGACGAGCACACCACCGGTGCGCGTGTATTTGATGGCGTTGTCGATCAGATTGCCGAGCAGGCGCGTGAGCAGCTGCACGTCGCTCACGACGACCAGATCGCCCGGCGCCCGGAACCGAAGCTGCAGGTCGCGCTCCTGGGCGCTGCCGCAGAACATGTGGTTCAGCGACAGAAACAGCTCGTGCACGCGCACGGGCTCCAGCGAGGGTTGCACGGCGCCCGCATCCAGCCGGGAGATGTCGAGCATGGAGTCCAGCGACTGGTTCAGCATGCGCACCGAGTGGCTCAACCGCGTGACGGTCTGTGCGCTGTCCGGATCGAGCTGAGACCGCTCCAGCACCGAAGTGAACAGCGAGACGGCATGAAGCGGTTGGCGCAGATCGTGGCTGGCGGACGCGAGAAAGCGGCTCTTTTCCCGGTTGGCGTTTTCGACCAGTTCCACCTGCTGGGCCAGGCGGCGGGCGAGGTCTTCCTTTTCAAAGCGCACCGTCAGCGACTGCTCGAGCAGGTCCGCCTGCTGGAATGTCCACTTGAGCGTCATCACCAGAAAGAGGGTCATGCAGAAGGCCAGCACCGAACCGACCAGGCCACCGTGCCAGAGGCAGGCGGAGATCATGCCGGCCGCCGCCGGGATGCTGAAGGCGGCGATGGTCTGGCGGTGGGTAGAGACGATCGCGGAGCCAAGCGATATCGCACCCATGATGAACACGGAGATGAGAATCAGAGGGTCCACGTTCTGGTGCGCATTGAGCAGCCAGGGTGCGGCCCCCCACATGGCGCCCAGCAGAAGGATGTCCCGGACGCGGCCTTGCAGGATGCCGGGCAACTCGTGGTCCTGCAGAGGACCACGGGCTTCCAGCTTCCTGCGCTGCACGTAGCTCGTGAAGATGACGATGTAGAACAGACCGAGCCAGATCAGGGGAAGCAGGGACGTCCCGTTCAGGTAGAACAGGATCGCCAGCGGCGTCGCGAAAGGGATGGGCGAGAGGATGCGCACCGGCCCGGTCTTTTGCAGCAGGAGCGCGAGTTGGATGCGCTGCACGGCCAGTGGCGACCGGGCTTGCACGCCCAGCGCCTGGTGGATGCTCGTCAGCAGCTTTTCGATCACACCAGGCTCAGGAAAACAGCCCGATCAGCTCGGCGCGTGAGCGGACGTTGAAGACGAGAAAAATCGTCGAAACGCAATTCTTCACCGAGCCCAGCACCAGCCCGGTTTCGGCGGCGATCGCCTGGTTGTCGAGGCCGCTGAGCAGCAGCTCCAGGACCTGGACCTGGCGGTCGGTCAACCGGACGCCAGGCCTCAGGTTCTGGCTGCGGGCCGCCGCGCCGCGCTTCCCCGGGCGATGGCTTGCCGTGGCGGCGCTTTCAATCGCCGCGAGCATGCCCTTCAATCCATCGGTATCGCCCGTCTTGCAGAAGTAGCCCCAGGCACCATGCGCCAAGGCTTCTTCGCGGACGCGGTGATCGTGCGTGCCCGACACGACCACGATCGGCAGCTGCGGATAGCGCTGCCGCAGGAGCTTGAGGCCGGTCAGGCCGCGGGTGTCGCCCAGGTTGAGATCGAGCAACAGCAGAAAGACCTCCTCGGCGCGCTGCTTCAGAAACAGCAGGGCCTGCTCCAGGCTGTGCGCATCGGCCACATGGAAACGGTCCGCGAAGTGCTGAACGATCAGCTGGCGCAAACCCATCCGCACCAGTTCGTGGTCATCCACGGCCAGTATCGTTTTGCATCGCTGGTTTTCTGACATCGCCAGATGTTAGCCGCGGCAGCATCGTGGCCGCAGAGGGCGCAAGGATCCGCCGTTCAGGCCTCGGGGCGCCCCGTTTCCTCCTCGTCGCGCTCATACCGCCTGGCGAGTGGGAACGGTGGCAGCCAGGACTCGCGGCGCACGGTCCAGAGCTCGTAGGTGGGCACGAATTGGTCGGGTGCGTCGAGGGTGCCCAGGTTGACTTCGATTTCGTCGCCACTGCGCCCATACACCGACGAGCCACAGCGAGGACAGAAGAACCTCCCGGCGTAGTCGCGCGTTTCGCCTTCGACGGTCACGGCGTTCTGCGGAAAGATCGCGGAGGCGTGGAAGAGCGCGCCGTGGTGTTTCCGGCAGTCGAGACAGTGGCACAGGCCGACCCGGTGGGGGCGGCCGGTGGCTTCCATTCGAACGTTGCCGCACAGGCAACCACCCGTGAATCGGTCCATGCTGTGCCTCCTGGGATCGCACCGGCATTTTCACCCTGCACGCGGTGTCTGAAAACGTTTTTCAACGTGAGCCACGTCTCAGTAGGTGATGAACACGGTGTGAGCCTGGACAGCCGAGCACGTGGGCCCGGTGCAGGTGCCTGCCTGACCTGCCTGCATGCTGCCGGTGAGCGTGACGGCCTGGCCGGTGTTGCCGTTGCCGCTGCCCGAAGCGGGCGAGGGGGTGATGGTGTACCGCAGACCTTGAAGCACGGCGGGGTTCGGGCTCACAGAGACGGTCCACGGCAGGCCTGAGCTGCAGCGCAGCATGAAACTCGTGGTCGAGGTCTGCGCTGTGGCGCTGAACGCGGTGTAGTTGAAAGCCAGGTCGCCCGGGTAGGTGTTGAACACGCACTGGTTGTTCACGCCCACGGTCATCACCACCGGGTCACTGGGGCTGAGCGCGCCCGCGTCGCTGTTGGGGTACTGCGCGAAGACGTTGAAGGTGTCGCTGTAAACACCGGCGGCCGGCGATGCCGGGTTGCCTCCCGCTCCCACGCGCACGCGGATGCAATAGGTCAGTGTGGTTGAGGCTGTCAGCGCCGCGCCAAAGTTCAGCGTGCCGGTGGCGACATTGGAGGAGCCTGTCGCGGGGGCGCGCCAGTCGGTGCTGTTGTTGCAGGTGCCGCCGCGACGAAGCGAGTATTCCAGGTAGTTGGACGTGCTGTTCAAGCGCACGCGCCGAAAAGGCTGGCTGCCCGTTGCATTGTTGCCATCGGTGGCCTTGAGTCGGTAGCTCAGGGTGTTCGCGTCACCCGACGACCGGGTGCAGGTGAGCGCGGCGGAGCCGGTCACGTCGCGTGGGGAAGGCGTGTCGTAGAGCAGGCCGCTGCTGGTGGCCGTGACCGTGCAGCTGTAGGCGGCGTGCACCGGCGGGCACACGGCCAGCAGCAGCCCGCACAGACACAGGCACCCGACGAAATGGAGGAGGCGCAAGCGGGTCATGGGGTCACACCTTCGCAAACCAATGGGGCGGGGCGCGCGACGTCATCCGGGATGGTGGGCGTAAGCACCAGCGGCATCAGGCAGCTCATGCCCTTCCAGTGCAGGCGCAGTTGGTGCTCGCGTTGCAGGCCGGTCAGGAAGGCCTGACCGCGCCGGCCCACGGGGAAGCGCCGCTCATCGCCAGACACCTCGATCTCGGCGCCCGTGGGCGCGGGCCGTCCGTCCGGTAGCTGGATGGTGAGCAGCGCGGCCTGGCCGCTGCGCACCGCGAAGCCGATCGTGACCGCGCTGCGCCGGCGCGGCACCACCACCTGCTCCAGGCTGTCGATCTCGGCGCTCAGCGGCACGTCAGACGGATTCAGGCGCACCTGGTTCGTGCTGTAGGGCTGAAGCCCGGTCACCAGGGCCACGCCACCGCCGTCGGTGCGCGCGCGCTCGCGACCCTGGAAGCTCACGCCCACGTCCGCAAGCCCCGGCACCTTCACGAGCGCAAAGCTGTCCTGCACGGGGCGGGTGGCAAACGCGCGCCCATCCATCACCACCAGGCCGCCCTGGGTGCCCAGGCGCAGGGTCTGCTGTGCGGACGAGCTGCTCACGTCCGCGGTGAACAGGTTGCTGGGACTTTGCAGGTACAGCCCGCCCTCGGCCACGGCCGACCCACTGCGGCTGCCGCCGAGGGCACGCCAGCCCAGACCCGCATCGCCGCGCAGGCCCTGGCTCGCGGTGGTGTAGGCGTCGGTCTGCCCGCCGCGGTGCATCAGGTGGGTCGAGGTGTTGAACTGCCGGTCCAGGGGCCACATCAGGGAAATGGCGAGCAAGGTGCCCGAACTGGCGCCCTGCACGCGCGTGAGCACCGTGCTGAGCGAGCCCTGCAAGCCCACCCGAACGGTGTGGCTCAGGCTGTAGGTGTCCAGCCGGCCCTGCTGGCGCGATCGCAGCGCGGCCAGACCCAGGCCGAAGGTGCCGTACCGTTCGTGGGTGTGGCTGAAGCTGCCGGCCAGCTGCCATTGCGGCGGCGGCAGGGCGTTATTGAGACCCACGGTCCGGTAGCGGGCGGTGACCAACAACGGTTCTTCGGTCGTCACGAACGTCACGCTCCACGACGGCGTGCCGCCTTTCACCACCTACCACAGTGTGCAGCCGCCAGCAGCGGTGTCGTGCACGGCCACCGGCTTGAGCACCTCGCCCACCCTGTCAGCCCCTGCCCCTGGCGGCACGGGCCCACTGTCCTGCGGCAATGCCACCAACACGCTGAACTCGGCGGGAGAGATCCAGTTGCAGTTCCGCGTGCGCATCAACCCCTGACGACAAGGTCCTCAACCGACACCGATGGCGCCCGGCGCGCCATCGGTGGAGGTGGCTTCGGCCACCTCCTCTTTCTCAAGTGCCTCGGGCAGGTGCTTGAGAAAGAGACCAGGGCAACTCCACACACCCATGAACAGCGTGACCAACCTACATTCAATCCGGCGGACGGCGCATCCCAGCCCCGGCATGGGACGCCGCAGCCCGTTCACAGGGGCCGTATGGCTGCAATGCGTGCTCATCCTGGTGATGTGGCTGAGCCACCTGCAGACCGCGCAAGCCGTACAGGCCGGCACGCGCATCGCCACCCAGGCTCACGCCAGCTTTCTCATGCCCGGCATGGTGCAGCCCGTCACCGCGTGGTCGGAGGTGGTCCTGGTCAACGTGGCTGCCGTCGAGTTGTTCACCCTCACGGGGCCGACCAGTCTGCGCACGCCTGCCGGGGTCCAGGTGTCCATGGCCTATCAGCTCACCAACACCGGCAACGTCGAATCCCGCTACACCTTGCAACCAGGCGCCACCGGCTGCAGCGATCCCGCCACCGCGACCTTGAGCAACCTTCGGCTGGCGCTGGACACGAACCGCAATGGGGTGGTTGAAGCCCAGGAGACCGTCACGGCCCCGGGAACCGTGACGCTGTTGGCCGGCCAGAGCGCAAGCCTGCTCGTCCTGGGTGGGGTGCCTGTCGTCGCCTCGGGCACGGCCTGCGTGTCGCTCTCGGCCGTGACGGCAAACGAGCAGACCGCGACAGCCCGAACCCGCGTCCAGATTGGCACGGGCGCGTCGGTGTCCTTGTCCAAGACCGTTTCCAGCGCAGGCGCGCTGTTGCGGGGTGCCAGCACGCTGGACTTCACCCTGGCTGCCAACAGCATCGGCACCCAGACCGCCGCCCCTGCTTCAACCGACCCAACGACCACGAAGCCCTTGAAGGTTGACGGCACATCCAGGTCACTCGTGCTGCTGCGTGACGAGATTCCCGCCGGCACCCAGTACGTTGCGAACTCCTTGAAACCGTCCCAGGTCGATGCCCTGCGCCTGTACCGGCTCGCAGGCGATCCGATGTTCGAGTACCGCAGCGGCGATCACGCCGACGCCGTCGAAGTCGCTGTCGGCCTGCTGCGCAGCCTGGATGGGGGCGCCGCCGCTTCGATGAGTTTCCAGGCCAAGCTCAAGCCCGTGGCCCCTGGCCTGCCCTCGGACGTGGTCAACGTGGGTGAAATCCTTTACGCGGATGGTGGTCAGCCCACCGCCGTGCGCAGCAATGCCATCGTGCTGCCCATCAGCGACAACCGCCTGGGCGTGGCCTTGCAGGCCGTGTCGGTGGTACCCCAGGCCGACGCGCTTGGCACGGCCGACGGCACCGCCATCGTCACTTTCCGGGCACGGCTGCGCAACTACGGAAACGCGCCACTCTACAACCCCCGCCTGCTCCACCGACTCCAGCAAACCGTCATGGGCAACAGCCTGGGCACGTGGACCCAGGCGGAGGTGCCCTCACCGGGTCAGTACACCCTGGTGCCGGGCAGCCTGCGCACCGTGGCGGCCAGCCCTTCCACCACCAAGGTGTCACTGTCCACAAACTACACCGGGCACGCCGACGGCCAGGACAACCTGCTGGGCAGCGAAGGTTTTCTGCCCCCCGGCGGCGACCTCACCCTCCAGTACCAGGTGCGTGTCAATTTCATGGGGCGCGTTGGCGACGTGCGCACCCAGGCCATGGCCGAAGCCGCCCGCGCGCCTGATGTGGCGCCCGATGTCGCGGACACCGGCTCCGCCAATGGCGCCGATCCCGACCCGCTGGGCAATGGCCTGCCGCAGACCCAGGCCTCCGAGACGCCCGTGTCCACGCCGCCCCTGCTCAGCGTCGCCCACACCGCCAGCATGCCGCGCCGCCTGGGCAACGGCGAATTCGAGATTGACCACACCATCAAGGTCACCAACAACGGTGCCACCCCGGCGGTGGGTGTGCGGGTGTTCAACAACCTGGAGTGCGCCATCAGGTCTTCGTCCGGCAACAACGTCACCGGCTGGCGGATGACCGCAGGCCCGACCACGCACGACGGCAAGCTGGCGGTCAACACGGACTACACCGGCGTCGTGCCCAACCAGCCTCCTTGTGGCAACAGCATCGATACCAGCAGCGGTGCGCCGCTGGATGGTGTGCTGTCGCTCACCGACGGCAATGGCACGCTGGCCGCAGGCGCTTCCGAAACCATCACCTTCACGGTGAAAGTGAATCTGACACCCATCCATGGGGCGAACGCCAGACTCTCCCACCGTGTCTGGGCCGTGGCCTACGACAGCAACGCCGCGAACGCGACCCACACCGTTGCGGCCACCAACAGCGTGATCGAGGTCGTGCTGCTGATCGACCCGCAGGGCGTCGTCTACGACTCTGTCACGCGGGCACCCATTGCGGGCGCCACGGTGCGCCTGCAGCGCACGTCCTGCCAGGACGGCGTGCCAGCCCCGCCCATCACCCCCGCCGAGATTGCGGGTGGCGCCTCTCCCGCCTTCACCTACCACGCCGATGGCAGCGTGAGCATGCTCACCAGCGCCTCCGGCGAATACCAGTTCTTCTGGGCCTCCCCACCGGTGCAGAACCTCTGCACCTACACCATCAGCGTCACCCCACCCACGAGCGGCAACGCCTACTTCAGCTCGAACATCGCGCCGCAATCGGGCACGTTCACCGCCTGCGGCGACGTGGTGCCGAATGCCACCGCACCACAAGGCAACGACCCCACCACCTGGTACGCCAGCGCGGTTTCGGGCCGCAACGGCCCCGCCGGCGCCATCTGCGAAGTGCTGCACAACCACATTCCGCTGGACCCGGCCAGCTCCCGCAACAACATCCTGTTCCTCGAAAAAGGCGCCAACAAGAAGGAGCTCGAACTCGGTGATTTCATCGACTACAAGCTGAACCTCACCAACCGCAGCAGCGCGACCCTCACCGGCGTCAGCTTCACCGATACCCTGCCGCCCGGCTTCGCCTATGTGGCCGGCACCACCTTCTTCAATGGCGTGCGCGTGGCCGACCCCAGCGGCGGCGCGGGCCCTTCGATCGTGTTCGACCAGCCCACCCACGCCCTGGCCAGCGGGGCCAGCGTGAGCGTGCAGTTCCGCGTGAAGGTGGGGGTTGGCGCCCCGACCGCTGCGCCGGCGATCAACCGCGCCGTCGCGCGCTCCAACGGCGCCACTTCCAATGAGGCCACCCACAGCGTCAAGGTCACTGGCGGCGTGTTCGCCGACGACGCCTTCGCCATCGGCAAGGTCTGGCTCGACTGCAACCGCAACGGCGAGCAGGACGGTGACAAGGAATGGGGCGTGCCCGGCGTGCGCCTGTTCCTGGAAAACGGCACCAGCGTCATCACCGACGGCGAAGGCCGCTGGAGCCTCTTTGGCCTCAAACCCGTCACGCACGTCGTCAAGCTCGATCGCCGCACCCTGCCTGCTGGCGCTGAACTCCAGCCCTGGGACAACCGCAACGCCGGCAGCGCCGACAGCCGCTTCATCGACCTCAAGAAAGGCGAGCTCGCCAAAGCCAATTTCCCGATCACCAACTGCGGCGCGCCCGGCTTGCTCGACGCCGTGCAGAAGCGCCGCGAAGGCGCCAAGGTGGGCAACGAACTCGACACCGCCGTCAAGCTGCGCCTCACCCCCTCGATGGCCGCCACGGCCGCCTCCGGCCCGGGGCCGGCCACCTCACATGGCGGTTTGGGCAGCGTGGCACCCGCCTCCGCGCCCTTGATCGACCTGCCCTCCGCGCTCGGTGGCGTCGCCACGCCGGGTGCACCGGTCACCCCGGGGCGCGCTGCCTCGCCCGTGCCCGTGGGTGCGCTCGACCCGCTGCCCGCCGCCACGCCCGTGGCGTTGGAAACCGCCCTGCCCGGCCTGAACAACCAACCCGCCTTCATCGACCTCAAGGACGGTGACACCGTGCCCACGCGCCAGCTCAATGTGCGCGTCAAAGGACCGCTCGGCACGGCCCTGCGCCTGAGTGTGGGCGGCGTGGACGTGAGCGAACGCCGTGTCGGCAAAAAGGCCGATCTGGGCAGCACCGCCACCACCGCCTGGGAATACATCGGCGTGGCTCTGCAGCCCGGCGCCAACCGCCTGCAGCTCACGGTCGTCGACCCCATGGGCAACCCGCGCGACACCGTCGCGCTGAACATCACCGCGCCGGACGAACTCGCCCAGCTGCACATCGATGCCGCGGCCGAGCGTGTCTACGCCGACCCCCTGACCCCCTTCCCCATGGTCGTGCGCCTCACCGACAGCGCGGGCGTGCCCGTCACCGCCCGCACCGCCGTCACCCTCGAAGCCGACCGGGGCAGCTTTGCCGACGCCGACCTCAACCCCCTCGAACCCGGCACGCAAGTCTTCATCGAAGGCGGTGTCGGCCGCATTCCATTCACGCCCCCCGCCGAACCCGGCGCCGTGCGCGTGCGCGCCACCAGCGGTTTGCTCGTGCGCGACAACCTGCTCACCCTGCTGCCCCACCTGCAACCCATGAGCGGCATCGGCATCGTCGAAGCCGTGTTCGCCGCTGGCGAGCGCGCCAAGCTGCCTGCGGGTGCCGACAGCCACGGCAGCGCCTTCGAAGCCGAACTCAGCAGCTTCGTGCGCGAGGGCAAGCACGGCCGCGCGTCCGGCCGCACCGCCTTCTATTTCAAAGGCGCGGTCAAGGGCGACTACCTGCTCACCGCCGCCTATGACTCCGACAAGACCACCAAGGACCGGCTGTTCCGCGACATCCGGCCCGACGAGTACTACCCCATCTACGGCGACGATTCCACCCGGGGCTACGACGCCCAGAGCGTGGGCAAGCTCTACGTGCGCATCGACAAGGAGCGCTCCTACCTGCTCTACGGTGACTTCACCTCCAGCGCCAGCCCGGAGGTGCGCAAGCTCAGCCAGGTCAACCGCTCGCTCAACGGCGTCAAGCACCACTACGAAACAGAGCGCGTGCGCGTCACCAGCCACGCCGCCCAGACCGCCAGCAAACAGCAGGTCGAGGAAGTGCCGGCCAACGGCCTGTCCTTCTACTTCCTCAGTGGCATTGGCGACATCGTGCCCAACAGCGAGCAGGTTGAATTGCTGGTGCGCAGCCGCACGCAGCCGCAGCTGGTGCTCTCTGCGCGCAAGCTCGTGCGCAACACCGACTACACGCTCGAGCCCCTCACCCGGCGCCTGATGCTCGCCGCGCCCCTGCCCTCTGTGGACGCTGATCTCAACCCCCAGTCCCTGCGCGTCAGCTACGAAGTCAACCAGGGCGGCCCCGAGTACCTCAACGCCGGCGTGGACGCCCAGTTCAAACTCGGCGAACGCGTGCAGGTCGGCGTGGCCGCCGCCAAGGACGACAACCCCGAAAACCACCGCCGGAGCCTGCAGGCCGTGACCGTGCTCGGCCGTGTGGGCGACAACACCGTGGTCGCCGCCGAGGTCGTGCGCACCGAGTCCGACGCCGTCGGCACCGGAGGTGCCCAGCGTGTGGAAGTGCGCTACGCCGATGGCGACCTCAAGCTCAGCGCTGAAGCCAGCCGCACCGATGCCACCTTCGAAAACCCCGGCGCCACCACCAGCGCGGGCCGCACCGAAGGCACCGCGCGCGCCGAGTACCCCATCAACGACACCACCCGCCTGCGCGCCGAAGCCACCTACAGCCGCAACGACAACCTGCCCGACGCCACGCCTTCGCGCAACGTCGCCGTGGCCGTGCACAAGAAGCTCAGCGACAACGTCGCCATCGAAGCCGGCGTGCGCGACGGCAACACCGCCAGCACCCGATCCGGCAGCTTCGACTACGGCGCAGCCCCCGGCACCGCCACCCCCGGCATGGCGGGCATGGGCGGCGCGGCCTCCAACCTCAGCCCGGCCACCGCCACGCCCGACGCCGTGGACACCACCACCGCCCGCGTGCGCCTCACCGCCCGCCCGCCCATCCTGCCCGCTGCCGAAGTGTTTGGTGAAGTCGAACAAGACCTGCACGACACCGACCGCCGCCTCCTCGCGGTGGGTGGCTCCTATGCGGTGGGTGCCAACGCGCGCGTCTATGGCCGCCGCGAATTCAATTCCGGCCTCTACGACAACGGCACCGACACCAACCGCATCACCAGCATCGTCGGCGTCGACGGCGCCTACATGGAAGGCGGGCGCGTCTTCAACGAATACCGCATGGGCACGCGCGGCACCAGCAACGGCACCGGCCTGCGCAACACCTACGCCATCACCGAGCACCTGCAACTCAGCGGCTCGGCCGAACATTCCAAACAGCTCAGTGGCACCGGCGACGACGCCACCGCCCTTGCCCTCGGGCTGGACTACAGCAGCGGCCCGTGGCGCGGCAGCAGCGCCCTGGAATGGCGCGAAGCCGGCGACGCCAGCTCCTGGCTGCTCAATCTCGCCGGCGCCTACCGTCTGGACAACGACTGGTCCGTGCTAGCCCGCACCGTGCTCACCCAGACCGGTGATGACAAAGCCGGCACGCGCCGCCTCTCGCGCATGCAGGTGGGCCTCGCCTGGCGCCCGGCCCACACCGACGTCGTCAACGGCCTGCTGCGCTACGAGCGCCGCCAGGAAACCATCACCGCCGGCAACACGGGCGGCAGCGCCTACAGCCTGTACGGCACCCAGGGCGCCGCCCTGCCCGGCGACTACAACACCCACCTCGTGGCCGGCGTGATCAACGTCAACCCCCGGCGCGGTGAAGTCATCACCGGCCGCTACGCCGCGCGCATCAACCGCGTGGCCGACGACATCGCCACCAGCAGCACCTTCACCCAGCTGCTGCACGCCCGCTACACCCGCGACCTCACCCCCGACTGGGACCTGGGCGTGCAGCTCGGCCTGCTGCGCCCGCGGGGGGGCGCCCGCCAGTCCCTGCTCGGCCTCGAGCTCGGCTACCAGGTCTCCCCCGGCCTGTGGGTCTCGGGTGGTTACAACTGGCGCGGCCTGCGCGACGACGAGCTCGCCGGCACCAACTACACCCACCGTGGCTGGTACCTGCGCCTTCGCTTCAAGTTCGACGAAACCAACCTCGGCCTGGGGGGTGGTGCCTCGGCCACGTCGTCGTCTTCGAAGGGCGCGGCGCCCGCCGCGCGGCTGGAAGCCCCGCCCGCCGCACCGCCCGCCCCCGAACCGGCTGCGGCCAAGCCAGCGCCCGTGGCCGCCGCCGAGCCCGACGGCCTCACCGACCCCCTGGCCAGCCGCCTGCAGTGGAGCGAAGCCTTCCTGTTCAAAGGCGACGGCACCGAGTTGCTGCCCGCCGGCAAAGCACGGCTGGAACGCCTGGGCACCCTGCTCAAACAGGCCAAGGCGCGCCGCCTCGAACTCAGCCTGGGCCACGGCGACGAACCGGCACGCGTGGACGCCATCTGGCTGCCGCGCGCCAAGGCCGTGCGCAGCCTGCTGCTCAAGACCTGCGGCTGCGCCGTCGGCATGAGCCTGGACACGCAGCCCGTGCCTTTTGCCACCGCTTCGACCACGTCAGTAGAGCCAGACGTGAGTGGGGGGTACGCACTTTTTGTGCAGGCCGCTGCCACTGCGGTGGCCGCCCAACGCTGATCCCGGACTGACGAGACATGCAACCCATGAAAAAGATGCACATCGCCCCAATGGAATCCATCTCAAAGCCCGGCGAAAGAGCCCCATGGCTCAGGGAGGGCAAATGGTGGCGGCTCTTGATGATCGCGGGCAGTCTGCTCGTTGGCGCAGCCTCGAGCAGTCATGCTCAGACCTTGATTTGGGCACCTTTCAGCAGCGACTGTTCCGCGGCAAGCCTGGGTGGTGGAGGGGCCACGCAGTATTGGCACTCTTCAGCAACCCCGAAAAACTGGTGTACCTCCATAGGTGGCAGCAAGTCGAGTTGGACGGACACCTTTACCCTGTCGGGTGCGGTCGGTGGCACCGGTGACCTGACCAAGATCGGCTCAGGACGCCTGGTGCTGACGAGCACATCCAACAGCCACACAGGGCAGGTGCTGGTCAACGGGGGCTCCTTGTGGGTAGACGGGAACTTGGCGAGCACGGGCGTCGGCCTCAACTACGTGAAACTGGCCGCTGGCACGACCCTGGGCGGGGGAGGCTCGATCCTTCGAGGCCTCGACGCGGGCGGCGTGGCGAACACGGTGCTGTCGCCCGGTGGTTTCGGTGCGGCGGGCACGCTCACGATGAGTGGCGTCCAGTTTTACACCACGTTGGGTTCTCAGCTGGACTTCCAGCTCAGCCAGCCCGGCGTGCAAGGCGGTCTGAACAACGATTTGTTGGACATCACCGTGAGCTATTCCGGCTCCAATGCAATCGAGTGGGGGTCGTCCAACAGCAAGATCAACATCAGCCACACCACTGGCGGTACCCTGAGCTCAGGCGTCTATCCGATCATCAAGTACAACTTCTCCGGTGGTGGTGGTATGGCGGGTCTTCCCACGTTGGGCACGCTACCGCCGGGCATGGTGGGTGCGGTGCTGCACAACCCGACCACCAGGGTGATCTCCGTGGCGCTGGGCTCGAGCGCCAGCTTGCGATGGGCGCCGAACAGCGCCGACTGCGTCACCAACCTGGGCGGCAACGGCGCCTGGGATGACGCGGTCAACTACAACTGGTGCACGGTAGACAACACCAAGAGCCCCTGGCTGCCGGGTTCGACGGCGGTGTTCCCGGGCAACCCGGGCACTGTGACGGTGAGCGCCGCGCAGAGCATCGCCGGGCTGGACTTCCAGGCCCCGGGAATGGTCCTCAGCGGAGCTGCGCTCACGGGCAGCGCGGGCAGTCAAACGCTCTTGACCGCCGGCACCGGCATCACCGCCACGGTCAACAACGCGCTGGCGGGCAGCCTGCCGTACGCGAAGGAAGGCGTGGGCACGATCACGCTGGGCGGAGCCAACACGTTCACGGGAGCGCTGACGGTGAACGCAGGCACGCTGGCAGTGAGCAACGCCAGCGGCCTGGGATCGACGGCAGATGGCACCACGGTGCAGAGCACCGCAACGCTGGACATCCTGGGCGCGGTGGGTGCCGAGCCGGTGACCTTGAACGGTGGCACGCTCAAGAGCAGCAACGGCACGCGCAGCCTCAGTGGCGCGGTGACGCTGACGGCCGACAGCACGGTGGACGTGGGTGGCACCAGCCTCACGCTCTCGAGCGCGGTCAGCGGCAGCGGCAACTTCAAATGGACCAAGTCCGGCACAGGCAACCTGATCGTGACGGGCGTCAACTCGACCAATGGCGAACTCCAGGTTGCGGGTGGCACCTTCACCGTGGGCGATGGCACCACCACATCCAGCAGCATTGAGTCGGTGTCCAAAGTCACGGTGGATTCGGGCGCAACCCTGGTGTTCAACCGGACCGGCAGCACCCCCGCGTTTTCCAAGAACATCGAAGGCGCCGGCGCCGTGCAAAAGCTGGGCACGGACACCCTGATCCTGACCGGAAGCTGGAAATGACGTCCAGCCCGATCGACCTGATCCTGACCGACTTTCATCTGGACGCCGGGCTGTCTGGCTATGAATTGATCAAACGGGTCCGCAAGCGGGCCGGGGCACAAATCCCGTCCATTCTGCTGACCGGGGATGTGGAGATCCGGCATGGCCCGGAAAGCACCGCCACTGCCGTTGTCATCGCCTACAAGCCCTTGCCCTACGAAAAACTGGCGAATCTCATTCAGGAGACCATTTCCTCGTTTGGGGCCCAGGCGTCAGGCGGCGTCTGAAGGCAGCCAGCGCGGCTGGCCCTTTTGTGTTACATTACGCAGTCGCCTTGAGCGACCAGCCGCATCCCGACATCACTGCCAGGATGCAACCGCCCCCGGCAGAGGGGCTGCTGGTCCAGCCCCTCCAAGGTGCCGCCACACCGCTTTCTCACAGCACCGTGGCCTTCCTCCTCCCTGCTGTTGCCGATGCCTCTGCCGTGGCTCGTGCGCCGGTTCCGGCTTGACGCATCCGCGCCACGCCGAGACCGGATGAACCGGTGGGGCACCCCGGCGCATGGGGCTGCCACCTGTTATTTTTTTCGGGCATCCACGGCGCCACGGTACCGACCGCGCGTCCCCGCCCACTGATGTTTTTGATGATTCACACGAACGACACAACGATTGCGAGACTGTCTCCCCTCACCATGGGCAAATACCGCATCGCGGCTTTGCCCCGCCTTCTGCCGGATGGCCTTTTTGCAGCGCAGGTCTCCATTGCCAGCGGC